>JAFMCH010000052.1 GCA_017857875.1 Actinomycetota bacterium
ATGATCATGTCATGAGCCAACTCGGTCAGCGCTCTGTCATCCAGGCTATTGATGCCGGAATTGACACAAAGGAGATCTGGCGGGCGGTCTGCCAGGTCACCGACGTACCCCCGCTCCTGCGTTAGCCTGCGGCCATGACGGCAACACAACCGGAGCGAACCCAGGCTATCGACGCCGTCGACGTTCCCGCGGTGCAGCGGCGGTCGCTTGCCGTATTGAGTTCGGCCCAGGTCTTGGGAAGTTTGGCTGTTGCCGGTGCTGTTGCTGCCGGGGCGTTGATCGCAGCGGGTGTTTCAGGTAGTGAAGCCGCCGCCGGTCTCGCACAGACCTTCGGCGTCGTGGGTGCTGCCATCATGGCCCTGCCCCTAGCCAGGCTGGCCCTTTCGAGGGGGCGCCGGGCATCGCTGGCTGCGGGTTATGGCATCGGAGCCCTTGGTTGTCTTGTCGTGATCTCCGGTGCCATCTGGTGGTCGCTCCCACTCGTCTATGTTGGTTGCCTGCTTGTCGGCGTTGCCACTGCCGCCGGTTTCCAAGCCCGTTATGCGGCAACGGATTTAGCTACCGAGAACACTCGTGGTCGATCCCTGTCTATCGTTGTGTGGGCAGGCACCATCGGTGCTGTCGCAGGCCCCAACCTGCTCGAGGTGTCTGGGCGACTTGCCCTTTCGATGGGGCTGCCTCAACTAGCCGGACCTTACGTCGTGGGGGGCGTGGCTCTCGCTGCTGCGACGATCGTTTTGCTCGTCTTCTTGCGTCCCGATCCGTACGTGATTGCTCGAGCGAAGGCCGCGCGAGCCAGCATCGCTGCCGCAGCTGAGGTGGCGCATCCGCGGCTTCGTGATGGCATCGCCCATCTGCGCAATAACCGCACAGCGCTCTTGGGCGTAAGCACGATTGCGATCGGGCATGTGGCGATGGTCAGCGTGATGGTCATGACGCCGATCCATATGGCCCATGTTGATGTGACGTTGCAGTTGATCGGTCTGGTGATCAGCGTTCACGTCGCCGGCATGTATGCACTGTCACCGGTGGTGGGTTGGGCGGTCGATCGGTTCGGGCGTATTCCCGTCATTGTCGTTGGCATAGTGATTTTGCTGGCCGCATGTGCGATTTCTGGGCTGGCCGCCGGAGACGACATCACCCTGCTGGGTGTTGGTCTGTTTCTGCTTGGTCTGGGGTGGTCCTGCACGCTGATCGCGGGTTCCACGTTGTTGGTCGATGGCGTTGCCCCACAGGAGCGTCCGAGTGTGCAGGGGCTTAGTGACCTGGTCATGAACGTGGCCGGAGCCGTGGGCGGAGCAGTGGCTGGACTGGTTGTGTTGTTCAGCTCCTACGCCGTGTTGTGCGTCGTGGCGATGATTCCGGTCCTGGGGCTGGCTGTTTTCACCGCGGCGTGTCGCCCGCGATCGAACAAGCGTTCGGTTTAGTCTTCGAGTGTCGCTTCGTTGTCCCCAACTTGGCGGCTCGCACGGTCGATGTCAGAGCCTGTGTCTAGGTTTTTGACTATCGGCGATCGCAACCGCACGCCGCCCCATTGCTACCTACATAGCCCACGTTAGCCAAGGAGCCCCGATGGCCTCATCCAGTAAGTCCCAGACCTCTCGCCACCCGGTTCCCGGCGGTGACCGCGAGAAAGCACTTGAAACTGCACTTGCCCATATCGAGCGCCAGTTCGGCAAAGGCTCGGTTATGCGCCTAGGTGATGAAGGCCGACCCCCGGTAGATGTCATTCCCACCGGCTCGGTGGCGCTCGATGTGGCCTTGGGTATTGGCGGCTATCCCCGCGGTCGCATCATTGAGGTCTACGGCCCCGAAAGTTCTGGCAAGACCACGGTGGCGTTGCATGCCATCGCCAACGTTCAGGCAGCCGGTGGCATTGCGGCCATGATTGATGCTGAGCACGCTCTCGATCCCACGTACGCTGCCAATCTGGGTGTCGACCTGGACAGTCTGTATGTCTCCCAGCCTGATACCGGTGAGCAGGCTCTTGAGATCGCCGACACCCTGGTGCGTTCAGGAGCGGTCGATCTGATCGTGATCGACTCCGTCGCCGCCCTCGTTCCGCGCGCTGAAATTGAAGGCGAGATGGGCGATAGCCACGTTGGCTTGCAGGCGCGATTGATGAGTCAGGCGCTGCGCAAGATGGCCGGTGCCCTGAGCCAGACCAATACGTCGGCCATTTTCATCAATCAGCTGCGCGAAAAAATTGGTGTCATGTTCGGCTCACCAGAGACCACTACCGGCGGCAAGGCGTTGAAGTTCTACGCCTCGGTGCGCCTTGATGTTCGCCGCATCGAGACGCTCAAGGGGGGTACTGAAGCAGTGGGTAACCGCACTCGTGTCAAGGTCGTAAAGAACAAGATGGCGCCGCCTTTCAAGCAGGCCGAGTTTGACATCTTGTACGGCGAGGGTATCTCCCGTGAGGGCAGCTTGATCGACATCGGTGTCGACACCGGCATCGTGAAAAAAGCTGGTGCTTGGTACACCTATGAAGGCGATCAACTCGGACAGGGCAAAGAGAATGCTCGCGCATTTATGCGGGACAACCCCGATCTAGCGCTCGAGGTCGAAAAGCGCATCCGCGAGGAACTAGGCCTCGATGCCAAAGTTGATGCTCCCGAAATTGAGATTGATCTTGATGCCCCCGTTGATGTCGTCCCGATCGACTAGCGCTTATCGATAAGTCGAGGACTCCCGACCGATGCGAGGCAATGGTTCAGCACCGATTGATATCGATGCGGATCCGGTCGCCGTGGCGCGAACGATCGCGCTGCGGCGACTAGAGGCCGCACCTCGAACGAGATTTGAACTGACCAAGACCCTCCGCGAGCGCCACGTGCCCGAAGAGGCCATCGTTGAGGTGCTCGACCGATTCGAAGAGGTTGGCCTCATTGATGACACCGCCTTCGCTCATGGGTGGGTTGAATCCCGCCACCGAGGACGCGGCCTTGGTCGCCGGGCCTTGGCTCAGGAGTTGCAGCGCAAGGGGATACCCCAAGAACTCATCATCGAGGCAACGTCGCAACTTTGCGATGAAGACGAGCGCGAGCGAGCCAGGCAGCTTGCGATGGCAAAATTGCGTGTGCTTGCAAATGTGGCCGATGACGTGGCGGTTCGTCGATTAGCCGGTCAATTGGCCAGGCGTGGATACGCGCCGGGAATGGCCTTTGACGTTGCCCGCGAAGTGGTGGCAGAGCGCGGTTAGCTTTGACCACCCGCATCGTTATTGACGCACTCACCATGCGAATCCAACCACTGAGGCAGCCCCGTGGTGACGTTGTCGGTGAATCGTTCCATCAAGGCCACAAGGGCGTTCAGATCTGCCTCGTCGAAGGTTTCGGTGACGTAGCCCAGGAAACGACATCGATCCTCGGCTGAATCGGCGATCGCAACTTTGCCGTCACGCGTCAACTCCAGGCTCACCCGTCGGGCGTCACCGGCGATGCGTGATCGGCGAATCAGGCCCTCGGACTCGCACTCACCAACCAAACGACTGACCGTGGAGCGGTCAAGGAGTAGTTGGTCGGCGACGTCGGAGACTGTGACGTGTTCATTGAGCCGGGAGAGATCGTCGATCGCTTCACAGGCAATGATTTTGGCGAGGTCAATTTGGCGCCCGAGGGCCCGAATGGGAACACCACCGGCAGGTGGGCGTCGTACGAGACGGCGCATACGGTTAATGGTGTGGTCCAAGCGTGACACCAGGGCTGGACGATCCTCGATGGTGGCCTCCTGACGGGCGGTCGCTGAGGTGAACCGGGGCCCGACATGCTCATTTGCGTGTGTCACACAACTAAGTTAGCATTCCTCCCGCATGAACGTTCAATGACGACGTTATTGTCCAGCGAACCCCATGGGGTGTGAGGGAGTGTTTACGCGTGGGATTTCTGTCTCGTTGGGCGATTCGTCGCCCCGTCGTGGCGGTCATCAGTTGGTTTGTTGCTATTGCGTTGGCGGGTGTGGTCGGCACGCAATTAGGTGGTGAACTCAATGACTCCTTCGAACTGCCTGACACGGAGTCGACCACCGCCCAGGAATACCTCGGGCAGCTGCAAAATAACGGCGAGGCGACGGGCTCAAATGTGCGCATCGTGTGGTCGCCGGCTGAGGGCACCGTAGTGGACCCGACCGTTGAGGGTGCGGTAACGCCAGTCTTGGAACAGATTTCAACGCTGCCCTCGGTTGCCTGCGTGTCCTCGCCGTATGCAGCAGATGCTGCTGATCCCACCGGGCCGCGTGGCTCCTACGGCCCGGAGTGCCCGCCACCGGCACGTGATTCTGCGTTCGCCGATCTCACGCCCGAACAGTTGGCCGAACTGCAGCCGGCGATTGCTTCGGCAGCCGCAGCGTTGGCGCCTATCAGTGCAGACGGCCGCGTCGCTTATGCAAATGTCAGTTTCATCGGCGACGGCACCAACGTGCCCACCGCTGAATTGGTTACCTTGCTCGACGACATCGCCGCCATCAGCTCACCCGAACTGCAAATTGGCGCGATCGGTCAAATCCTTGAACTAGCGACGAGCTCGCCCCCCTCTAGTGAGGCCATCGGCATTCTGGTCGCCATCGTCATCTTGCTCATTGCCTTCGGTTCGGTGGTTGCCGCCGGTATTCCCATCGTGGTGGCGTTATTTGGTCTGGCGCTGGGGCAGATGCTTGTGCTGATGGTGGCCCGGTTCATGGACGTCGCGACCTTCGCCCCGACGCTCGCGGCAATGATTGGTCTCGGGGTCGGTATCGACTACGCCCTGTTCGTACTCAACCGGTATCGACAGGCGGTGCTGGTGGGCCATGACCCTAAGGTCGCAGCCATGGAAGCGGTGAACACCGCTGGTCGCGCTGTTCAGTTCGCGGGCATCACGGTGATCTTCGCCCTGCTGGGGCTGTTCGTCCTTGGCATCAGCTTCTTCAACGGTCTATCACTGGCCGCTGCTTTCACGGTGTTCTCGGTCATGTTGTCAGCCCTGTGGTTGCTGCCGGCGCTGCTCTCGCTGCTCGGTACCAAGGCGCTGGGTATTCGCATGCCGTGGGCCACCAAGGCGAAACTGGCCAAGAAGACCCATCAAGAAGGTCGCGTCTTCATGAAATACGCGCACTTTTTGCAGCGTCGCCCAATCATTCCCACCCTGATTGCCTTGGCCGTGGTGTTGGTGTTGGCCATTCCGGTGCTTTCGCTGCGGTTGGGGTTTGCTGATGAAGGCGGGCAGGCTGAGGGAACCCCGCAACGTACTGCTTATGACCTCATGGCAGAGGGTTTTGGGCCTGGCTTCAACGGCCCATTCTTTGCTGCTGTGGTTTTGCCTGAACCCGGCGATACGCAGGCATATGCCACCGCCGTGGCCGAACTTGCTGGCACTCCCGGGGTCGCCAGCACCGTTCCCACGGTCGAAATGCTGCCCTTGGTATTGAATGACCCCAGCGCTTTCTCAGCAGACGGCCTCGTGGGATCTGTCCTCATCACTCCAGCCTCGGCGCCGCAGGATGCGGCCACGCGTGACCTGCTGACGCAACTGCGCACGGTCACCGATCCGGCGGTCCTGGCGGCCACTGGAGCCACGGTGTATATCGGTGGGGCACAGGCGGTTACCCAGGACTTCACCACCGTGTTGACCGATGCGCTACCGATCTTCCTCGGTGTCGTCATTCTGCTGGGATTCCTTGCTCTGATGGTGTTGTTCCGGTCCGTCGTCGTTCCACTCACGGCCGCTGTCACCAGTCTGCTGTCTTTCGCCGCGGCGATGGGCATCACGGTGGCGGTATTCCAGTGGGGTTGGTTGTCGGGAGTGCTGGGTATCAGCGGCACCGGTCCGATCTTCCCATTCCTGCCCGTCATGGTGTTCGCCATCCTGTTCGGGCTTTCGATGGACTACCAGGTGTTCTTGGTCAGTCGCATGCAAGAGGAGTGGGGTCGCACACAGGACAACCTGGCCGCGGTTCGTCGTGGTCTCGCGGGCTCTGGCCGCGTGGTTGCTATTGCGGCGGCGATTATGGCCAGTGTGTTCTTGGCGTTCGTGCCCTCACCCAACTCCACGATCAAGTTGTTTGGCATCGCTTTGGCCAGTGCTGTGCTGATCGATGCATTTATCGTGCGCTTGATCCTGGTGCCCTCGTTCATGAGCATGCTCGGTAAGTCCAACTGGTGGCTACCGTCGTGGCTGAACCGCATCTTGCCCACGATCAAGGTCGAGCACGGCGAAGACGAGATTGTGCCGGACCTGGAAGATCCTGATCCCAAACTGCAAGAGGCTCGGCTGTAGCGCGGGCTATCAGCACGTCGAATGTTTGCCACACCGTAGGCTGGGGTCTGTGACAACAGGTCCCAGCCTTTCGGTGTCTGATCAGCAGCCGGGCAACCGTTCATCACCTGTACGAACATACGAGGTGCGGACCTACGGCTGTCAGATGAACGTGCATGACTCCGAGCGCATCAGCGGTGTATTGGAAGCAGCCGGCTACCTGAAGTCGAATCCTGATGATCAGGCTGATGTCGTGGTGTTTAACACCTGCGCGGTACGTGAGAACGCCGACAATCGTCTTTACGGCAACCTTGGTTACCTGGCGCCCATCAAGGCGGCGCGACCCGGGCTGCAGATTGCTGTTGGTGGTTGCTTGGCGCAAAAAGACCGCGACGTAGTGATCGAACGCGCGCCGTGGGTTGACGTGGTTTTCGGAACCCACAACCTCGGCTCGCTACCGGCCCTTTTGGATCGCGCTCGTAGCCTCGAGCAGGCGCAGGTGGAAATCCTCGAGAGCCTTGAGGTTTTCCCTTCCACGTTGCCCACTCGACGGGAGTCGGCTTTTGCTGCCTGGGTCTCGATCAGTGTCGGCTGCAATAACACCTGCACATTCTGCATAGTCCCGACGTTGCGCGGCACGGAGAAGGATCGTCGCCCGGGGGACATCCTGGCCGAGATCCAGGCGTTGGTGGCCGAGGGCGTTGTAGAGATCACATTGCTCGGGCAAAACGTGAATGCCTACGGAGTTGAGTTCGGCGATCGTGGCGCTTTTGCCGACCTTCTGCGCGCTTGCGGTCAGATTGAGGGCTTGGAGCGCGTGCGATTCACGAGTCCTCACCCGCGTGACTTCACTGATGATGTCATCGCAGCCATGGCAGAAACGCCGAATGTCATGCCCCAACTACATATGCCCTTGCAGTCTGGATCTGATTCGGTCTTGCAACGCATGCGTCGGTCGTATCGGCAACAGCGCTACCTTGGCATCATCGAAAGGGTTCGTGCAGCGATGCCCGACGCGGCCATCACCACCGACATCATCGTGGGATTCCCCGGAGAAACCGAAGAGGACTTCGCCGAAACGATGCACGTGGTGCGTGAAGCGCGTTTCGCCGGTGCCTATACCTTCCAATACTCACAGCGCCCGGGAACTCCGGCAGCCACCATGCCCGATCAGGTCCCTAAGGCCATTGTTCAAGATCGCTATGAGCGCCTCGTAGCGTTGGTGAACGAGATTGCCTGGGAACAAAACAAGGCGTTGGTAGGCACCGAGGTGGATGTCTATGTCAGCGATGGCGGAGGACGCAAGGATGATGCAAATGAACGGCTCTCAGGGCGTTCGCCGCACAATCGACTCGTGCACGTGGCCGGACACGCCGATGCGCGCCCCGGGGACTTGATCCGGGCACGCATCACCTATGCCGCGCCCCACCACCTCGTTGCCGATGAGTTCATCTCGATGACCCACACGAGAGCAGGCGACGCCTGGGAGCGCCAACAGGCGACGGATACCCCAGACACCGGCGTAGGTGTTCTCTTCCGATGCCCACGATGCCGTGACCGTTACATCGGTCGTGACCGTCCCGGCCACCGCCTTGCTCGTGCCCGAGGTTGCTACTGGAGCCGCCCATGAACTGGCCGATTTACGCGAGGCTGCTCTCCGGGCCGTTGGCGAACTAGTCGCGGACGTTGATCGGATTCTGGTCGTCGCTGGTACGAATGAGGTGGACGCCCCGCAACCGGTGGCTTCCAATGTGGTTGCCTCGTGGTCTCGGATTGGGCTTGACTTTGAGATTCCACTAGACGGGAGGCTCGGTGACAACACCGACGAGTCTGAGTCTGATGGCAGGCAGATACCTATTGCCGTCGCTCTGGGTGCTTGGTTGCTCAATGCCTGCTCTGACGTCACACCCCGCGAGTACCTCGCCGTTCCGGTTGATCCCGCTGCTGCACCACATCACGAAGCGGTTTCTGCAGATCGACTTGGGATCTTGGTGTTGGCCGACGGATCGTGCACACGTGGCCCGAAGGCACCGGGAGCACAGGTGGATGGGGCAATCGAACACGATCAGGCACTGCAGGAGGCCTTGGCGTCGGTCGACACAGCATGGTTTCTGGATCCACGCCGCGTCGATGATGCTCAACGTTTCAAAGCCCAGGGACTGGCGGCATGGGCATTGGCCGCACGTGTGATCTCACGTCAGGGTGGGGCGTGGTCTGGACAGGTGCTGGCAACGGCTGACCCGTACGGAGTGTTTTATGTGGTGAGCACCTGGCGTCCTCAGTCGGGGTGAGTCGTGCCTCATTCTGTGATTGAGCCATCGACGGTCGTGATCGTCGGTGCTACGGCGGTGGGTAAGTCGGCGGCCGCGCTGGCGCTTGCCGATTGCCAAGAGATCGAAATTATCAATGCCGACTCTATGCAGGGATACGTTGGCATGGACATTGGCACGGCCAAACCGAGCGTGGAGCAACAAGCAACTGTTCGTCATCACGTTATTGATGTGTGGCCGCATAGTCGTGACATCAGCGTGGTGGAGTTTCGAGACGCGGCGCGATCAGCGATATCTGCTGTACGTGCGCGTGGTGTGACGCCTGTTGTGGTGGGTGGATCATGGCTGTATGTGCAAGCGATCCTCGATGATCTGACATTTCCACCCACCGATCCTGATCTGCGCGTATTCTGGGAGGACCAGTTGCAGGAGCGAGGGGTTGCTTCGTTACACGCGGAACTTGGGTTGAAAGACCCCGCGGCGGCTGAATCCATCCTGCCGAATAATGCTCGACGGATCGTGCGAGCTTTGGAAGTCGTTGATTTGCAAGGAAGTTTTGCAGCCCAGTTACCGGAACCGAAACCGTGGTGCGAGGCATATTGGTTCGGGGTAGACATGGAGCGTAAGCATATTGATGACCGCATTGGGCTGCGCGTTGATCAGATGTGGCGTAGCGGGTTCGTTGACGAGGTGCGCGAGTTGTCGGTCATGGGCTTTGGGCGTACGAGCGCTCAAGCGTTGGGCTACGCCCAGATCCTTCGGCAGTTGGCCGGTGAAATCTCCGAAGCGGAAGCGATCGAAACTACAGTTCGGGCAACGCAGCGATTTGCACGCCGCCAGCAGCGGCGATTCGCACAGGACAGCCGCATTGAGTGGCTCAACGGACAATCGGGCCCGGCCGAGGTCGCGAGAATCATGCGTCAACGAATAGCGACGTAGTATTCCCGACCCAATAGTGCCCGAAACGCCGGGCTGGGGAGTGACCCAAGGACACCTAGTGTGCGTACACCGCCGTCGGCAACCTGCTGGCTCGCGTGTGCCCGCATGCTTTGTTGCTTGGCTTTGGCGAATGGTTTCACGTTCACCCGATGGGTGATCTCGGCTCGCGGGGTCCAGGCATGTGCGAACTCCTGTGGATCGAAATCCTTCGGTGTGATTCCCAAGCGGGTAGCAGTGTTCACTGCCGCAACTATCGGTTCTCTCGGCAAGGTTGCCTCGAATAGGCGCATCCGTCGGTGGCCCATTTCCCACACCAGACGAGTCACCTCATGTACGCGAAGGTGGTCGGGGTGGCCGTATCCTCCAGCGGGGTCATAGCCGATGAGGACCTCCGCGCCTTCTGCATCAACGATCTGAGCGATGCGTGCGCTGACCTGCTTTAGATCAGCCTGGGCGAAGCCCTCGCGCACCTGTCCGGTCAGGCCAGAGTCTGCGTAGCCGAGTGGGTAAACGGCGGCGGTATTCAAAATGGCCGCTGATTTCATCAGTTCCGCTTGGCGGTGATCGGCAAGGCCATGGGCGAAGGACTCATCGGTGCGGCCCGCTGCGCCATCCGTGGCGGTAATCAAAACGACGCGATGGCCCTCGGCGCTCGCGCGAGCCATCGTGCCGGCGGTCAGGAGTGCTTCGTCATCAGGATGGGCATGAACGAATACCAAGGTGGTCACGCCTGCCAGTGTCGCGTAGCGTCTGCAGGCGTGCGCATCGCCCATGTCTCTGACTGCTACGCCCCGCGCACGGGAGGCATCGAAACGCAAGTGGGAGCACTGGCGCGAGCCCAGGCACATGCGGGTGACGACGTATGTGTGATCACCGCGACACCGGGCGGCGGGGTGGTGCGGTCTGGAGTGGATCACGATGGTCGGGTCGCTGTCTTTCGCGTGGCAGCGCATCTACCCGCTGATGTGCCGGTGCATCCTCGAACCAGGCGCCGGGTTCGCCAGATCATTCAGGCTTGGCAGCCCGATGTGGTGCATATTCATTCCGGTGTGATTTCCCCGTTCGCGTGGGGGGCCTTTCGGGAAATGTCAGCCTTAGGGGTTCCTCGCGTTGTGACCGTTCACAGCATGTGGGGTCCGATTGCGGAGCCGATGCACCGCGTCTTGGATAAGCGCCTGCCCTGGCATGATCCCCAGACACGCGTCACCTCGGTGAGCTCCGTGGCCGCCCAGCAGGTAAGCAGGGCAATCAACGCACCCGTCGGGGTTATTCCCAACGGCATTGACCCCACACTGTGGCCCGTTCAAGAAACCGTGGCGCAGCCAGATAAGTTGCGAATCGTATCCGTTCTGCGATTGGCTCCTCGCAAACGTGTGGGTGCCCTCGTCAGCATTCTGGCCAGGGCGGCACGAGAATTTCCCGCACAGATCGCCCTATCCGGTGCCATCATCGGAGACGGGCCACTGCGCGGTTGGGCGCAGCGACTCATTGATCGGCGAGGCCTTGGCACCAGCATTACGTTGACCGGGCGCTTGGATCGGGCGTCAATCCACGACCGATTCGCCACCAGCGACCTATTCGTTCAAGCATCGGTCCGTGAATCGTTCGGCATTGCAGCGCTGGAGGCTCGCACCAGCGGGGTGCCCGTTCTAGCCCGAAGTCAGACCGGTGCAGGGGAGTTCATCACCTCCGGGGTCGACGGCCTTCTGGTCGATAACGATGACGACATGGTGCGCGGACTCGTGGTCCTCGCCCACGACCGCGGAACGTTGCTAGCGTGGCGCACAGCCGCGGAGCAAACCCAGACGGGCATGACCTGGCCTGAAGTGTTGGCGCAGACGAAGACTGAGTACCGCCATGTGACCTTAAGTGACTAGGAGCAACGACTCATCGGGCGAGCGGGGGTAATTGGCGGATCGGTATTAGACTTACATCCAATGACTGGGATTTCGTTCGTGAAGGGTCACGCGACCGGCAATGATTTTGTCATCCTGCCCAATCTCGATGGCTCCGTCCAACTGACCGAGCCTCGTGTGCGCGCCCTGTGTGATCGGCATCAAGGGCTAGGTGCTGATGGGGTGCTGGTGGTTTCTGCGCCCGACACGGCAGGTCGCTATTTCATGGACTACCGCAACGCCGATGGCTCGATGGCCGAAATGTGCGGCAATGGCGCACGTCTTTTCGCTCGATACCTCGTCGACTCTCATCTTGTCGCACCCGGTGATTTCACCCTCGACACTCGCGGTGGTGCCGTGCGGGTCACGTGCCTGGGTGGCGGTGACGTATCGATCACCATGGGTCAGGCCTCCGGGGCGCCCACCGGCGAGCCAACCAGCGTGTCGACAGGGGAGCGCACCTGGTCCGCCGCTGCGGTCTGGGCGCCCAATCCCCATGCGGTCGTCATCGTTGATGATGTCGTCGAGGCAGGCGACCTACTGGTCGCGCCGACTATTGACGCTGAGGTATTTCCCGAGGGTGTCAACGTCGAATTCGTTGCCGTGGTGTCTTCGCGACATGCACGCATGCGCGTATTCGAGCGAGGGGTGGGCGAAACTCACAGTTGTGGCACCGGGGCATGTGCTGCGGCTTGGGTGGTGCGGCGTATGTATCCGGGTTCCGATGAACCTATCCGCATTGATGTGCCTGGGGGCACTGTGTGGGTCGATGAACATGCCGACGGTCAACTGACTCTCACCGGCCCTGCCGTGCAGGTGGCCCAGGGCGAAATCGACTCCCGTTGGTGGCTGAGTCGATGAGTTTTGCAAACCAAGGCGATCTAGATCTTGCCGACAGGCAGGCTCTGCGCCGTGTGGCTGGCTTATCGACTGAGCTGCAGGACGTTACCGAGGTTGAATACCGCCAGATTCGGCTCGAGCGGGTTGTTCTGGTGGGCGTGTGGACCCAGGGCACAGTCACGTCGGCCGAGCGTAGCCTGCATGAACTGGCACGCCTGGCGGAAACTGCCGGTGCCGTCGTTCTTGACGGAGTGATCCAACGACGAGATCGACCAGATCCGGCGACCTACATTGGCTCGGGTAAGGCCCGGGAGTTGGCTGACATCGTGGCCCGCACCGACGCCGATACCGTCATTTGCGACGGTGAACTCACACCCGGTCAGTTGCGTCACCTGGAAGATGTCGTCAAGGTCAAGGTCGTGGATCGCACCTGGTTGATCCTCGATATTTTCGCTCAGCACGCCAAGAGTCGGGCCGGCAAGGCTCAGGTGGCATTGGCACAGATGCAGTATCTGCTGCCGCGGCTGCGTGGCTGGGGAGAATCCTTAAGCCGGCAGGCCGGTGGGCGCGCTGGTGGAGCTACCGGTGGTGTGGGAACGCGCGGTCCGGGTGAAACCAAAATTGAGACAGATCGCCGTCGTATTCGCGCTCAAATGACGCGACTGCGTCGAGATCTCGCAGATTTCGAACGGATCGGTAAGACCCAACGCAGTGGGCGACGACGCGCGGGAGTGCCGGCGGTGGCCCTGGCGGGTTACACCAACGCCGGCAAGTCGAGCCTGCTCAATCGGATCACCGGAGCTGGAGTGCTTGTCGAGGATTCCCTGTTTGCCACGCTGGACCCGACCGTTCGTCGGGCAACCACACCGAACGGGCGCGAATACACCTTGGCCGACACCGTCGGGTTTGTGCGCCATCTGCCCCATCATCTGGTCGAGGCATTTCGCTCGACATTGGCCGAGGTGATCGAGGCGAACCTGATCGTGCACGTGGTTGATGTCAGCGACCTCGATGCGCGCGACCAAATCAGCGCCGTACGTGAGGTGTTGAGTGATATCGGCGCGGCGGACATACCCGAACTCATCGTGCTCAATAAGGCAGATGCCGCCGACCCGCTATCCATCTCGTTGTTGCTCGGTGTCGAGCCTGGGGCGGTGGTGGTGTCGGCGGCCACGGGGGAGGGAATTGACGACCTTCTTCGCGCAATCGAGGATCGACTGCCCCGATCCGCAGAGGAGGTCGACCTTCGCATCCCGTTCAGTCGTGGGGACCTCATCGCTCGGGTGCATCGTGATGGCGATGTGGTGGCCGAAGATCACGACGAACACGGCACGCGAGTGCACGCGTACGTGGAGCCCGACCTGGCTCACGCGCTGCGATCCGCCGCGCTGCGGTGAACGAGGGCGGCAAGACAACGAGATCGAGTGCGCAAGCCGGCGTCACATTAGCCAAGGCTCTGACGGCGGCTACGGCGTCGGTGGGTGGCGAGCCTCGGCCCGGTCAGGAACTCATGGCCGAGGCGGTGGCGCACGCACTGGCTGAATCTGAACATCTTCTTGTGCAAGCCGGCACCGGAACCGGCAAGTCACTGGCCTATCTGGTGCCTGCGCTCCTTCATGCAACACAGCCTCAAGCGCGCCCGGTCATTGTGGCCACCGCCACGCTAGCCCTGCAACGGCAATTGATTGATCTGGATATTCCGCGGGTTATTGATGCCGTTGCACCGATGTTGGCTGTGACACCCAAAGCGGCTGTATTGAAAGGACGCCACCACTACCTGTGTCGACTCCGGTTAGATGGGGATTCGGCGAGCGACTCCGGGGAAGATGCGCTCTTTGACTCGTCGCAGGCAACTGGAGCCGGACTGACCGAAGGACGCTTGTCCGAGCAGGTGCGCGAGGTGCGGGATTGGGCCGAGATGACGGCTACGGGTGATCGAGATGACTTGCCTGCGCCCGTCGATGGGCGCGTATGGCGAGCCGTGTCGGTCACTAGCCGCGAGTGTGTGGGCCGGGCGAAATGCCCGGTTGGCAACGAATGTTTCGCTGAGTTGGCCAGGGATCAAGCGCGCGAGGCTGATGTGGTGATCACGAATCACGCGATGCTCGCGGTCGAATGGATCGATGGGCGCATGGTGTTGCCTGAGCATGATGCCGTCATCGTGGATGAGGCACACGAATGGATTGATCGGGCTACGTCCGCGGCCACCTTGGACCTTGCACCCGGATTCGTCGAGACGTTGGTCTCGGGTGTACGTCGGCAGACAAGCCCAGACGCGGCCCAGGAGTTGGCAACCGCGGCATCGAATCTTGACTCGTCCCTGCGCACGCATGCGTCCAGCGGGGGGCTGGTGCGGTGGGCTGGCCTGCCAGGCGACGTGGCCGAGGCGGTGTTGCTCATCGGTATGGCTGCTCGGCGAGCGTTGGCGAGCATGTCGGGATCTGACAATGATGAAGCGATCAATGTGGCAGCCAACCGTCAACGTTTGCGTGCCAATCTTGACGAGGTGATCGCGGTATGTGATCGGCTGGGGACCGCCGATGAACGCCATGTGCTGTGGTTGGAGGAAAGACCAGTGCGCGTACGTGTGGCACCACTTTCGGTCGCCGCGTATTTGCGCGAAAACCTGGCGGAGACGACCGTCATTGCCACCAGCGCCACTCTCGATCTGCGAACGACAAATGCTGATGGTGTGTTCGGGGGAGTCGCGCGTTCGTGGGGGTTGGCTGCGGGCGATTGGCAGGGATTGGACGTTGGATCGCCCTTTGACTACGCCCGCCAGGGCATTTTGTATGTGGGCGCGCACCTACCGGCGCCGGGCCGAGATGTGATCGGTGAGGAAACTCTCGATGAGATCGCCGAACTCATCGAGGCATCGGGGGGCAGTGCGCTGTCGCTTTTTTCGTCCTGGCGGGCGTTGGAGCGGGCCGGGGAGTACCTGCGCGTACGCCTGGCCGCTAGCACGCACATCTTGGTGCAATCGCGCGGTGATGCTGTGGCGAGTTTGGTTGACGAGTTTCGGGCGACGCCAGGGTCGGTGCTCCTGGGCACGGTCAGTCTCTGGCAGGGCGTGGATGCGCCAGGAGATGTGTGTCGACTCGTCACGATCGATCGGATTCCATTCGCACCGCCGGATGACCCGGTGTTGGCGGCTCGGATGGAGGCTGCCGA
>JAFMCH010000053.1 GCA_017857875.1 Actinomycetota bacterium
GCCTGCCTGACCCGGGACCGATGGTCGGTTGGGGCCTACCGATTAGTCGAATCCTCACCGATATTGCTGCTGCATTCACCGCTGCATGGCTGATCGGCGCCGCATTCTTGAATCCCGCCGGACGAGATGGCGTGGTGTCGCGACTTGGTCGTAACGATGTGATGCGGGCATCTGTGAGCGGTGTGGTGTGGGCCGTCTTGGCTCTCGTTCAGATGGTGCTCACCCTGGCCAATGTGCTCGGCATTCCGCTCACCGAAGCCATTCGACCTGAGGTGATTTCTACTTACGCATGGGACGTACCCACCACCCGAGCACTAGCGATCAGCGCATTAGTCGCCGCTGTCATTGTGATCACTGCGGTGTTCATCTCCTCCACCGCCGGTGCGGCAATACTGTTGGTGCTCACGGTAATTGCGGCCTCACTGCCCACACTGGCTGGACACGGCTCGGGCCTGGGCGACCACGCGCTCGCGCTATCAGCCGGCGTCACGCACATCGCAGCCGCAGTCATTTGGATGGGCGGCCTGCTCATTTTGGCCATCCACGGTTTTAGGCGCGAGCGGGGATACACCGACGCGGACCTCAAGCGGGCCGCTATGCGTTTCGGCAAAGCCGCGCTGTTAGCGGTGCTGCTGTTAGCTATCAGTGGTCTTGCAAACTCCTACACTCGCCTCGATACCTTCGATCAACTCGTCACGACTGATTACGGGCGAACAATAACCGCAAAAATTATTGTGCTGCTGGCACTTGTGGCCATTGCCGCAGTTGTTCGACGCCGTGTCGTACCGAACATGGACGGTGAGAAACGCACACGCACATTTATTGGCCTCATGGCACTTGAGTTGTCGCTTGTCGTGGTCGCCTTTGGCATCGGTGTTGCACTCGCACTCAGTGACTACCCGAGAGTCGAAAGTCTGTTGCCCACATTTGGCGAATCGCTATTGGGTTATCCGTATCCACCACCACCCACCGCCTCGACACTATTCTTCGGCTTCCTGTTTGAACCAGTGTTCTTTGTCGGCGGCATGCTACTGGCGGCGCTGTACATCATGGGCGTGATGCGGTTGCGTGCTCGCGGCGACAAGTGGCCCATCATGCGTACGATTTCGTGGCTGGCTGGCATCAGCGTGATGATCTGGACAACAAACGCCGGCATTGCGCTCTACTCACAGGTGTCAATCGGCCTGCACATGGTGCAACACATGACTATGGCCCTCATGGCACCAATATTCCTGGTTCTTGGTGGGCCATTTACGTTGGCATTGAGGGCGTTACGTCCATCGACGGGAACACAACGAGGGCCACGCGAATGGATCATCTGGGGTTTGCATTCGCCCATCGCTCGCATCGTGACCAATCCATTCTTTGTGTTCGCGTTCTTCAGCCTTTCAATCTTCGTGCTCTACTTCACGCCCCTGCTGAGTTTCCTGATGGGCTCACATATTGGTCATGTCAGCATGCAGGCGCACTTCATCGCATCGGGTTACCTATTTGCCTGGATCATCGTTGGCGTCGACCCAGTGCCAAAGCCTTTGCCCTATTCGGCCCGCTTCGCCGTGGTCTTATTAGCACTTGGCGTGCACAGCTTTTTCGCCGTGATTGTGATGATGAGTAGTGAGCCACTGGCACCAGAGTGGTACGGCATTGTGCGACCTGACTGGGTCACCGACCCCGTAGCCGACACGGTCTTTGGTGGGCAAGTGGCCTGGGGCGTCACGGAGGTGCCGATGTTGTTCTTGATCATCCTGCTCACGGTGCAATGGATGCGCCGAGACTCCCGCGATGCGCGGCGCCATGATCGCCAGGCCGCCCGCGATGGCGATGCTGAGCTCAATGCCTATAACGCCTACCTGGAGAAACTCAACACCCGATCTCAGCAGTAGCAGTTCTGCCGTTATACCCTAGGGGGTATGTTGATCCCTTCACGGAAGCATCCTGCACGCTTAGTCGCCGTTCTTGCCATGAGCGCGGCGCTCGTGGCCCCGGTAGGTCTGGCCGGTTGCTCAAGCGAATCCGCTGCTGCGCCCGTTACACCGACTGAAGGGATAGTGCAGCCGACCACTCCGCAACGCGTGGGCGTGGAGGAGTGGATTCAGGCCGCACTGAGCCCGGGCACCGTGATCATCGATGTGCGCACACCGGAGGAATACAACGCCGGACACGTCGCCGGTGCGGTGAACATTCCGGTCGAGTTCGAAGACTTCACGACTCGTATCAGCGCCCTCGATCCCGGTGCCACCTATGCCGTGTACTGCCGTACCGGTAACCGCTCAGCCGCTGCTACCGCGCAGATGGCCGGGCTCGGATTCGAGGCGATCTTCGATCTTGATGGTGGATTCACCGATCTCGAGGCCGCAGGAATGCCCACCGCCTAATACGCTGACCGTCATGAATGACGTGCGCGTTGGCCTGGTGCAACTGTCGTCGAACATCGCGAGCCAAACGGTGTCTGATCGTGTTGCGCGCGCCGAGGCGCTTACCCGCGAGGCTGCCGGAAAGTCTGACTTCGTGGTGCTGCCCGAGTTGTGGCTCACCGGCGCATTCGATATCGAGAATGCGGTGCGGTTAGCTGAACCGATTGATGGTCCACTCGTCACGAAGTTTCGTGAGATCGCGGCAGCGACACAAATCTGGCTGCACATGGGATCCTTCCCCGAGTCAGACGCGGGGCACGTCTACAACACGGCAGTGCTGATTGCCCCCGACGGCGCCGTCGCAGCGACCTACCGCAAGATCCATCTTTTCGGTTTCACCGAGGGTGAGCCGCTATTCATTACCGCCGGATCCGATCTCGTCGTTGTCGATACGCCGCTGGGGCGAACAGGTCTGGCCACGTGTTACGACCTTCGTTTCCCGGAGCAGTTTCGCGCCCTCGTCGATGGTGGTGCCGATGCGTTCGTGCTCACGTCGGGCTGGCCGGATCGTCGCATCGAGCATTGGCGAGTGTTGTTGCAGGCCAGGGCCGTTGAGAACCTAGCCTGGGTGGTAGCAGCCAACGGAGTCGGCACTCAACACTCGACCGAGCTCGGTGGTCACTCGGCGGTGATCAATCCGCTCGGTGAGGTCATCGCTGAGGGGAACGGCGCGGAGGAAATCGTCTTCGCCATTGTCGCACCACGGCAGGCACAAGACTGGCGGGAGAAGTTTCCCGTACTCAACGACAGGGTCTAGTCGAACTTTGGGTGGATGGCGTTACGGCACAGCGCTTTTCGCCCTAAGTTCGCGCTAAGGGCGGATGACGATGCGGTTGGACGTCAACTCACCGGCAGTCATGTAGACATAGACCTTCTTGCCCGTGCGGCGCTGCCAGGTGAAATCACCAGACTCATCGGCCAACACCTGAGCAGACCCCTCACTAAAAGAAACCTGGCCTGGGAACCTCACCCACGGCCGCAGAATGGCACCCATCTCAAGCGTCGACGAACCCGACACGATCACGCCCGGCCTGCCCCGCACCTGAGTACGCACAGCGCTGATGATCACCGTCGGCGCCCCAGGCGTCACGGTCGCTGACGCTGCAGACCATGGCCCCCAGCCCGCACCATTCAATGCGCGCACGGTGAATGTGTAAGCCGTGCCGTTAGCCAACCCGGTGACCGCGCACGTCAGCGTCGATGTCACACAACCCTTGCCGCCCGGAGCAGCCATGACCTGATAGTTCGACACGGCAAATGAGCCCGATGATGCAGGCATCGACCATGACACGGCCGCCGCACCATCACCAGCAACCCCGACCACATCCAACGGAGCCGAAGGTGGGTAGATCGGAGGCGGTGTAGGCGCACACGACCAGCCCTGCGCTGTTGCGTACCACTGCAGGATGGGGTTGCCGGAGTTGTACGCCACACAACTTGTCCAGGTCGTCGCCGCCGGCGCTCTGTCAGAGATCGACCACCCGGCCGACGCAAATAGGGAGCGCGATCTCATCGCACCCTGGGTTGACTCCGTGCCAAATACTGCGGTGGCAGCCGGCCCGGCATCAGTGGGATTCCAAAATGAGTCGGTGATAACTGCTGCGCCGCCGAGCCCCTCAACGCCGAGCAGTCCACCTGCGCTGTCATCGGCCGTGACATCGGTAGCGTCAACGGTGCCTACGCTGTATGTGCGCGTCAAGGCAAGTGACTGGCCAGCGATCGCATCAGCTTGACCAACGATCCCGCCTGCTGCCCATCGACCAGTCGCCGAGCCGGTCGAATACGAATCAGTGACGACCAGTCGCTGTCCACCTGTTGGGCCGCTCTGCTCAGTCAGGCCGACAAGGCCCCCAGCAGGACCGTTATAACTAATGCTGTCTCCCGTTGCGAAGGACTGATCGATGGTGATGGTGTAGGTGTCGTCAGTGGCTGCGACTCCAATAAGGCCACCAGCTCCCGACACCGAGTCGGTGGCATTGCCGGTCGAAAAACTGCGCGTAATGTTCACTGGCGCGACCGCTGAGCCCACCAATGCACCGGCCGCACCAAATGCCGAGGCATCTCCGGTCGCGAAAGAATCAGTGATCGACACGTTCTCGGCTATCCCGATGAGTCCGCCAGCGACGCCCGAAAGTCCCCCTGCAACACTTGCAGCGCTTGAAGAATTTGCGATCACACTTCCCCCAGAGGCTGATCCGATCAATCCGCCGTACCAATTTCCTGAAGAGAACACCGTGGCACCGGCTCCACCATTGATTACATGAACGTCACTAATCGAGGTGGTGTCATCGACATATCCCGCAAGGGCTCCCACATAGCTCCCGCTTGACGTGATGGTCGGGTCAACCAGGGTGATTGCCGTCAACGTAGCCCCGTTGGCATTGGCAAAGAGCCCGACTTTGGTACTGCCATTCACCGTCAGCGCGTCGATTGTGAATCCGTCACCGTCATAGGTGCCGTTGAAAGTGTCGCTGTCGTCACCGATTCCGTGAGTCCAGTCGGTGGTGGCACTGAGAACAATATCTGCCGTCTGCTTGAAGTAATAGCCACGATGCCAATAGTCCGAAGCATTGTCACGCAGGCACTCGAGGTTGCCAACATCCTGGATAAGAAACGGGTCGAGTGAGGTTCCAGCCGCTGGCGTGATGCATCCATTGGCCGCAGCAGGGCTCACCCCAGCCAGCAGCGCACCGAGGATGAGGGTCACACCGGCGCAGATGGCAGACGCAGAACGAATCAGGCGGAGGGTCACCTTGTGCGCGGTACGCCTACGCCGCAGCCGAACTTTGGGCGGATTGAGTCACTAGGGGTCACAAAGCGCCCAAAGTTGGTGGTTGAGTTGCCTGGTGGGCGACCGCCGCGCGCACAGCAGCTATGACCTTGGCCGGCTGTTGGCTGATCTGCTCCCAGGTGAATCGCAGGATCAGCCACCCACCGATCGATAGCACATTTTGTCGCTCGCGGTCACCCTCGAAGGCATGCCGATCTGAATGGAACGCTCGCCCGTCCACCTCAATCACAATCCGCAGGCCTACGTGTGCGACGTCGATCTCGGCTCGCACCCGGCCAGCGGTGTCGCGCACGGGGAAATTCGGGGCCCAGGCACCCGTGCGACTGCGCCGAAGCAGCAAGGCCATGCGCTGCTCTGCCTCCGACCGCGAGCCAGACGTCACCCGTTCCGCGAGTCGCCGCAGCCCAGCCGCGTTGCGCCGACCTCTGCCCAACCGAGTCGATAGGTCACGAGCCAGCACCTCCGGGCGGACGTACCGCTTTTGCAGCACCGCGTCGACTAGGTCTCTGGCCGCAGCGGCGGGCAAAACGGTCAAGCAGTCCAGGAGCGCATCACGCGGAGATTCGAATCGCAATGTGTCAGCCCGCGGCCGCCTGCCCTTCCCAGCGCGACGAATCACCGTGACACCCGACATCTGCGCGTGTGGCTTCTCCTCGAGCACCACGATGTGAACCTCAGTTGGTACGTGCCATCGGGCTTGACGCAAGGCGAGGGTTCCACTCACTCGCGCATGCGGACCAAAGGTGAACCGCAAGGTCCATGACATGCCCAGATCATCAAGGTGGGGAAGCTTGCCAAGTGCCGGGGCCAGCACCACAGCGCCGCCCATGCGCTGCCACGAACCCTCGGCTATCCGGCGACGTACCGCACCGGTGCTGAACCCACAGTCGGCTAGATCGGCAGGCGACACCACTCCGCCGCGAGCACCAGCTAATGCTTGCAACCGATCCAGGTCCTGCCCACGCCGCGCCACATCGACACTCTGACGCAGCACCGACTCATGCTGCGGCCGTCATCCACAGGGCTGCACGCCCACTTCATGCCGAACTTTGGGCGGAAAGTGATGCAGGGGGTCAGAAAGTGCCCAAAGTTGGTGGTTGAGTTGTGGTTATGGGGTGACGGAGAGTTGCGTTGTGAAGCGTTCGGCTAAGTCCTCATCACCGCTGATCTGCATCGCCTCGCGATGGGCCAACGTTGCCCCGCGCCCGCAGATAGCCATGGAAAATACCTCCCACGGCATCACCACACTCACCGTTGGCTCAGTGTCATCAGCAGAAACAAAACCAGCGCGACCCTCATCGTTGACGGCCACCACCGCCGTGAAGGCAACACCTGGTTCGGTGACCTCAACGCGCACCGACTGACCCGGTTGTGCACCGGCCCGCTTGCCCCAAATCATCGGCAAGGCCGGCGAGAGCTGGGTGGCGCTAGCTTGAGCAGCGAGGGAATCCAAGTTGCCCGGCACATGCACCGCACGGCGAATATCCTGCTCGTGCACCCACGTGTCCATGCTGCGCTGCAACACCCATTGCGCAAGCAGCGGCGGACCAAAGGGAGCACCGGCCGGAGTGTCATCGGCTTGGGGGCCGGTACGCAAAATCTCGCCACGCCGACCCAGAACATCGGTCGCCTCGGCCATCACCTGTTCGCGCGACCAGGAACGTCGTCGATCAACACCCACCTCGACTTTGCGCTGAGAGTCAGACACCACGTGTGGCAAGGCGTCCCAGTCGGGCTCATGTGGCGGGTCGAACTCGCTCATGCTGATCGCCTCTAGCCACGTCACATGCGCAACGACGTCGGCCACTGTCCAGCCTGGTAGATCAGTGGGCGCCGACCATTGATCATCACTCAGCTGCGCGATGAGTGCGAGAAAGTCGTCGTGGGCGCTTTGCCACACGCTGATCAAGGTGGGCAAATCTGCATTGCGCGGAAGAGGGGAGGCCATACCCGACACCGTAGCGAAGTCAGATCAGCGGTGTGGGTGGCGAAGCGAGATAGTCGGTCAGATCGGCAAGAAACGCCGAACCGGTAGCGCCATCCACCACACGATGGTCAAAGGCCATCGACACGGTCATGACCGGTCGCACGGTGAGGCCGCCAGAAATCGCCCACGGACGTTCCATGATTCGGCCGGTCGCAATGATCGCGCTTTGGCCGGGAATGACAATAGGAGTGCCGCCATCGGTGCCGAAGACTCCGACGTTGGTGACGGTGATGGTGCCGCCCATGAGTTCTGTCGGAGTCAGTAGATCATCACGAGCGCGCGTGGTGAGAGTAGCCAGGGCCGCACCACGCGCCAGCGGCGTCATGCGATCAATACCGGCGATATGCGGAACCACGAGACCGCGCGGCCCCGCCACCGCCATGGCCAGATCAACCCCACTGTGTATTTCGATCTCAGCTGAGCCGTCAGAAAGGTCATGCCAGGTCGAATTCGTGATGGGTGATCGGCGAACAGCGTGCACGATCGCCGAAGCTACGAACAGCATCGGCGTAACGCGCACACCTTGCCAGTCAACGTGCTCCTTGAGCGCGGCCATCGCCTGCACCATTGCACTTACATCAACATCGCGCCAAATCGTCACCTGAGGGATCTCACGTACTGAACGCATCATCGTTTCGGCCATGGTGCGCTGCACTCCGCGCACGGGTATACGTTGCCCACCAGCGCTTTTTGCGCCCGTCAAATGACGTTCAACATCAACGCGCGTGACATCGCCGTAAACGCCGGTCGGTGTCACCTCGTTGACGTTGACACCCAGGCTGCGGGCCAGGGCCCGAACCGGAGGCTTTGCGAGTGCCTTGGCAGAGTTTTCGCGTGCGGGCACCGCGTGCTGTGACTTCAACGAGTTGGTCGTGGCTGGAGTCGCCGCAGTCGTGGGTGAAGATGCAGTGTCAGACATCACGCCGTATCCGATGAGTATCGACTGACCGGTCACCGACAGCACCGGTGTGCCGACCGCCACCACCTGACCTTCAGCAACCAGGAGTTGATCGACGACACCGGCAAACGGGCTCGGCAGTTCGACCACTGCCTTGGCTGTTTCGATATCGAGGATCGGATCATTAACCGAGACCTCATCACCCGGCTGCACCCGCCAGCGCACGATCTCAGCCTCGGTGAGGCCCTCACCCACATCGGGAAGGTGGAAGATCTGCTCATTCACAGCGCCATCACCTGCCTAACCGCAGCCGTAACGCGGTCGATGTTCGGTAGATAGTGACGTTCGAATCGACTCGGGGGGTAAGGCACATGGGGCGCACCTACGCGCAGCACGGGAGCCTCGAGGGAGAAGAAACACTCCTCGCTAATGCGTGCAGAAATCTCCGCACCAAGGCCCACTGTTTCAACCGCCTCGTGCACCATGACGCATCGACCGGTTTGCCGCACGCTGGCGAAGACCGGGTCAAGGTCAAGTGGCGAGAGGCTTCGAAGATCAATAACCGTGGCTGAGATGCCTTGCTGCGTCATGCTTTCTGCTGCCTCCACGCAGGTGCGCACCATCGGGCCGTACGCGACGAGCGTGACATCGGTGCCGGTTCGCAAGGTGCGCGAGGTCCACATCTGGTCCAGCTCTGCAGGTGTTGGACGCGCCAACACCACACTCGCCTTGTCCCAGTACCTTCGCTTCGGCTCCAAGAAGATGATCGGATCAGGGCAGGCAACTGCCGCTTGGATACCGGTGTAAGCCTGCTGCGCATCGGCAGGACTCCACACCCGCAACCCCGGAGTGTGCACGAAGTAGGCCTCTGGCGACTCGCTGTGGTGCTCCACCGCGCCGATACCGCCGCCGAAGGGAATACGAATAACGATCGGCAACTGGGTATCGCCACCGGACCGGTAGTGATGCTTGGCCAACTGCGTGACGATCTGATCGAAGGCCGGATACACGAAACCATCGAATTGAATCTCCACGATCGGCACATATCCGCTCATGGCCAAACCAATTGCCGTGCCAACAATTCCGGCTTCTGCCAGCGGTGTGTCGATAACTCGTCGTTCACCGAAGTCTTTCGCGAGTCCGTCAGTGACACGAAACACACCGCCGAGGGTGGCGATGTCTTCGCCCATGAGCAGTGTGCGCGGGTTGTCTTCGAGCACGGCACGGAGTCCGGCATTCAGTGCGGCCACCATGGTCATCGATTCAGTCATCGGCTCAGTCATCGGCTGGGCGCCGTCAGAGGTCGTCATGACGACACCCCGTCCGAAGTGGTAAGCGTGGTCCAGCGCTGCCTGTCTCGGTCGACCTGCAAGTGCGGCTGGGCATAAACGTGGTCGAACATCAATTCCGGTTCGGGGTCAACCACACCGCGAATGCCGGCGCGAATGCGTTCGCCGAGCGCATCGGCTTCATCTGCGAGTTGTTGAAACCACGTGTCATCGGCCGCACCCCGGGCCCGCATGAGTGTGCCCAAACGTTGGATGGGGTCCTGGGTCGCCCAATATTCCAACTCACCGGCCGGTCGATACCGCGTAGGGTCATCAGAGGTGGTGTGCGCACCCATGCGGTAGGTGACCGCTTCAATAAACACCGGCCCACCACCCTCGCGGGTATGGGCGAGTGCCCATCGGGTCGCAGCAAGGCTGGCCAGCACATCGTTGCCGTCAATCCGCATTGTCGGCATGCCATACCCGGCCGCCCGCTGCGTGAACGGCACGGTGGTTTGACGGTGCACCGGCTCCGAGATGGCCCATCCGTTGTTTTGGCAGAAAAACACGACGGGGGCTGACTGCACGGTCGCAAAAACCATGGCTTCGTGTACATCGCCTTCACTGGTGGCACCGTCACCGAAGTAGGCGATAACCGCACCATCGGATTCGTCTCGCTGGAGACCCATGGCGTAGCCCACCGCATGCAGCACTTGAGCGCCCAACACGATCGTGAACAGGGCGAATTGTTTTTCCTGCGGGTTCCAACCGCCGTGGGTCGTGCCGCGATACAAACCAAGAAGGGCTACCGGATCCACTCCACGAACCCACGCCACACCAGACTCCCGGTACGTGGGGAAAGCAAAATCGTTGTGCGCCATGGCATGTGCAGAGCCAATCTGTGCAGCTTCTTGACCTAAACACGATGACCAGAGACCGAGTTCACCTGTTCGCTGAAGTGCGGTTGCCTCAGTATCAACGCGACGAGTGAGGGTCATGTCGCGAAATAACGAGCGCAATAGCGCTGGCTCGAGCACATCGGTGGGCATTGCCAGTTCAATGGAGGGCGCAGACTCCAGCGTGCCCTCGGGAGTGAGCAAGCGCAGCGGCGCTTCAAATTTGACGTCGGTCATTGTGAGACCTTTCGGTGATCTTCGGCCCGGGTCTCGGGCACCTTTGATCATCCTTGCACCACGGTGTGCTTGTCATCAGGCAGACTGCACAGTTGATCGAGTCATATGTGCCGAAAAGATAGTCATCGTCGAGCGAGTGCTGTTCCCGGCGCGATGGTGGCCATGAGGGCTGCCACATCCATCTGCTCACGCTCTTGCCTCCACCGCTCGGCGTACCACCCACCATCAGCGAGCAACTGCTCATGGGTGCCGCTGGCGGCCATCTCACCGGCGACGAGTACGTGAATGCGATCTACGCTCTCTAGCCCGCGCAATCGATGGGTAATCAGCAGCGTGGAATGACCCTCAGTGACGCGCAGCAGATCATCGGTGAGCGCATCGGCCGTATGCGGATCAAGGTGCTCGGTTGGTTCATCAAGCACCATGACCGGGCGATCAGCGAGCAGGAGCCGCGCCAGGGCGAGTCGTTGCCGTTCGCCGCCAGACATCGACACACCTTGGGGCCCCAATTCAGTGAGCAAACCATGAGGTTGTGCTGCCCACCAATCGTCGAGTCGCACCCGCTGCAAAACCGCGATGAGTTCATCGTCGCTGGCATCAGCCTTGCCCAAACGCAGGTTCTCGGCGATGGAGGTGTCAAAGACATGGGCGCTTTGCGTCAACATCGTGACGTGTGCACGCAGGTCGTCACCACTCAGGTCAGCAACCTCGCGTGAACCGATCGTGAACGCACCCTCATAAGGCAGGAATTTCAGCAGCACTGAAGCCAGCGTCGACTTTCCCGCACCACTGGGACCAACCACTGCAATGCGCTGCCCAGGCTCAAGGGTGAGCGAAACTCCGCGCAACGTCGGTGGCAGGTCAGGCCGCCACCGAGCCACCAGATCGCGCACCTGCACGGCATAAGGGGGCAGGGGTGGACCGCTGACATGGAGCGGCTCGGCTACCGGTTCAGGTGCATCTATCACCTCGACAACTCGGGTCGCTGATGCTCGGACCCGCTGCAGCGCAATGGCTGAGGCAGGAAGCGTGGTGACCAGGTCGTAGGCCGCCAACGGCACCAGCGCAACCACGGCTAGCCACACCGGAGCCAGCCGTCCGCTGGTGACGGCAGGCATAGCTAGTGCGAGTGCAGCGACCACCGCAGCGCCCTGCAGAACGATACCGATGCCTGCACCGAGCCCTAGACTTGCGGACTCGCGTTTAGCCACCGCCGTCAGCTGCGCATCAAGACCATCCACCCGGGTCAGTGACTGTCCGGTTGCGCCGTAGGCAAGCAGATCCGGACCCGCTGTCAAAGCCGTCACCACACTGGCCGACACCTCGCCGCGTAAGGGGGCTAGGCGCGCCTGAGCGCGTGCCGCGATTCGGGCCACCAACCATGGCACAACTAGCAACCCAGCGGTCAGCGCGATCGCGGTGGCCACACCGGCACCAACATCAAGCCACAGCATGAACGCCACCGCTGCCACACTCACTAACGCAGCCTGAGCCCACGGAAGAATCACGCGCAGCGGTAGATCCATCGCGGTATCGATGTCAGCAACCAGTCGCGTGAGTAGATCGCCGCGACTGAAGCGAACGAGTCCTACCGGCGCTAGGCGTTCGAGACGTTGGTAAATCGCGACCCTTAAGCCGGTAAGTCCACGAAATGCCGCGTCGTGACCGACGATGCGTTCGGCGTATCGAAACACCGATCGCGACAGCGCGAACGCACGCACCAACACGGCCGCAACGCCAAGGGCAAGCACCGGCGGCATCTCAGCCGCGAATGAAATTAGCCAACCCGAGGTGCCTATCAGCGCTACCGCGCTGGCTGCCGCAACAAAGCCAAGCAACGCGGCGCCGGTCAGTCGCCTTCGCTGAGCTGCCATCGCCTGATTCATACGTCGAACCGGCGAGGTGGCTGTCGCTACTTGTTGGTCGTGGGTCAAGACAGTCACCAACCAGTTCCGGTAATCGACGTGCGCGTCGACTGGTCGGCCAAAGCTTGCGTCGGCGACACCAATGTCTCGGCCACGCCCTCAACAGCCCTAACGTCGACCGTTGTCGGTGCTGCCACGTGCACCACGACATCAGCGATATCGATGAGCGCCGCACGATGCGCGACCACCACAACAGCTGCACCGGCGTCGGCAGCTGCTCGCACGGCCGTCACTACGGCAGCCTCGCTTACTCCATCCAAAGCAGCGGTGGGCTCGTCCAATAGCAGGAGCGAGGCGTCACGCAGCAATGCCCGTGCTAGCGCCAACCGACGAATCTGCCCGGCTGAAAGCCCGGTTCCATCATCTGTAACACGAGTCTGAAACCCATCAGGCAGTGCCTCGATCTCGTCCAACACGCCCGCCTGCAGCAATGCCGTACGCACCTCATCGGTCGTCGCATTTGGCTTGCCCAGGCGCACCACGTCGATCACGGTGGGCTGTGTTCCACTCTCTGGTGCAACCAGTTTCGGGTTTTGCGGCACCCACGCCACTCGGGCGCGCCAGTAGTCGGGCGAGATCTGCGAGAGGTCTCCGGCGCCGGTGATCTCGATGCGGCCGGTGGTCGGCGCAACGAATCCCAATAGGGCCGCGAGCAGCGTTGACTTACCGCCACCACTGACCCCCACTAGCGCGGTCACCTGGCCGGGTCGGATGTCGAAGGTGGTCGGGTACAAAGCCGGCTGCGCTCGACCGGGATAGGTCACCCCAATGCCAAGGCACGAGACAGCAATCGCCTCGGGCAGCAACGTACGTTCCCCTGCCACCGGCAGTGGCATCTCCAGAATCGTGAATACCTCGTCGGCAGCGCCTAGACCCTCAGCTGCTGCATGAAAATGCTGACCAACCATCCGCAGTGGGAGGTATGCCTCCGGGGCAAGTATCAGCACGAACAGGGCGGTGGAAAACGCGATACCGCCCTCGACTAAACGAACGCCAATCGTGACGGCAACAAGAGCCACCGACAAGCTCGCCAGGAGTTCAAGGGCAAATGAGGACAGAAAAGAAATGCGCAGCACACCCATGGTGGTGCTGCGGTAGCGATCTCCGATATCTTCGATCGCTTTTGCCTGCTTTTTCGCGCGCCCCAACACTTTCAACGTCGGCAAGCCACTGACCAGGTCAAGGAAGTGCCCGCTCAGCCTGGACAATGTTTGCCATTGCCGGTCAACGCGACTGCGCGTGTAGAGCCCGATCAAGATCATGAACACCACGATCAACGGCAGAGTAATCGCGATGATGATGGCGCTGAGTAGATCAAAACCGACGACGGTGACGATGATGGCAACCGGCACAATAATGGCCAAGAACAGTTGCGGGAGATAGCGAGCAAAGTAGGTGTCCAACGCATCGACGCCGCGTGTGATCAACGTGGCCACACCACCGGGGTCGGTGCCAGCCGGACCAGTAGGCCCTAACCGCAATGCGTGATCCAACGCCGCCTCGCGAAGTTCCGCCTTCGCCCGGGCACTCGTGCGATACGCGGCTGCCTCACCGACCCAGGCCACGACAGCGCGAGCAGCGACGATGGCCCCCAGCGCCACCAACACGGGTATCGACGTGGCGATCGTGGCGCGCCCTTGCGCAACATCAACAATGGCTGTTGCCAGCAATCGGGCCTGGACAATGACCAGCACAGCCATGAAAACACCCAAAGCGACGGCGAACACCAAGAATCCACGGGTGCTTTGCGCATATCGCATCAGGCGCGGATCTAACGGCTTCACGCGTGTCACCCTGTCAGACAAAGCGGGATGGTGCTGGTCCCCCCGGATCGCACCATCCCGCGTATGTGGGCGCTTGTTTCAGCACCGGTCTCGTCCCCGTCCAGTCCGCCACCTGATCGTCCACTCTCGGCGGTGCCGAGATTCTCGATGTCAACGATTGTCTTATGAAACAGGCGATTCGTCTAGCCTTTGCCCTAGTTAGTGAGGCAATCCCACCAACCGCGCTAAGGCCTCGTCAAACAGCATCGTGTGCAGGTCAACATCGCTGGCATGCGTGGCCGGGCACATGAGGGCCATATTGTGAAAGGGCGTCATCAAGACACCTCGGTTGGCCATGAACAAGTGCAGGAACTCCTCCAGCGCATCATCGTGTGCCGCTGCAGACTCGGTACCGGTCAGCGGTGCTGGTGCGCAAAAACGGTATTCAGCTCGGGCCCCGAGTTGGCTAATGGACCATGGCACGTGATGGTGGCTCAATGCCTGCTCGACACCCTCGCGGAAACGAGTGCCCAGGGCAATCATGTGTTCGAAGGCAGCATCGGTGAACACGTGCTCCAGCGTTGCGCGCATGGCCGCCGTTGACATGGCATTGCCCGCCAACGTGCCACCCACGCCGCCCACATCAATCAAGTCAGCCTCTTCGTGGCGAGCAACCTGCTCGGCCACCGCAGCACTTATTCCGTAGGCGCCGCTGGGTACACCACCACCGATGCTTTTACCAATCACGACGATGTCGGGGTCTAGAGACCATGCGGCAGTGCAGCCGCCAGGACCCGCCGAAATCGTATGCGTCTCATCGATGAGCAGCAGTGCACCGTATCGCGTGCATAGCGCGCGAAGGCCCTCCATGAATCCGGGCTCCGGTAGCACGATGCCGATGTTCGTCAACGCCGGTTCAGTGATGACAACGGCCACGTCATCGTGTGCAAGGGCACGTTCGACGGAAGCTAGATCGTTGAACTCGGCAACGCGAGTGGTGCGATCAATATCAATCGGGGCACCGACATTTCCCTCACGTAAACAGGCCTGCCCATCATCGCCGCTGATCACGAAGGTCTCATCGACACTGCCGTGATAGCAATACGAAAAGGCCAGCACC
>JAFMCH010000113.1 GCA_017857875.1 Actinomycetota bacterium
TCAAATCCGGGATGTCATTGCCCGAAGCCGTTGCCGATTTGGCAGACCGAGGCCCGGCACTCCTGCGGCCGGCGTTTGCGGAATTTCGTCGCGACTATCGAGCCACCGGCTCGTTTCCCCAGGCACTGGAGACGCTTGAACGCCAACTTCGAGACTCTGTAGCCGATCGAGTAATCGCATCCTTGCGCATCGCGCGCGAGGTTGGTGGGTCCGATCTGGGCAGAGTGTTGGCCACACTCAGCGACTTCGTCCGTCAGGATGCGCGCACCCGAGGCGAGGTCGAAGCTCGACAGAGTTGGACGGTGAATGCCGCACGTGTTGCCGTCGCTGCGCCTTGGATCATGCTGCTTCTGTTGTGCACTCGCGCCGAGGCAGTCGCGGCGTACTCGACGCCCGTTGGCGGCCTCATCATCGCTGTGTGCGCGGCGCTATCGGTCGTGGCCTATCGCATCATGCTGGCGATCGGACGTTTGCCTGATGACCAACGCATTGCCGTCGATCGACTGCCGGCAGACAACCGCGAGCGGGAGGTGCTGTGAGCGGTAGCCTTGGCGCACTCGTTGGACTCGTTACGGCCACCGGGCTGTTGACCATGATGATCGGGCTGCGTCGGCACAGGCGACTCACTTTGGTTGATCGAATACGGCGCTCAGACGTATCGACTTCCGGGGACACCCAGGTCTTGTCAGTGTTCGCCGCCGTCTTACCCGAAGCCTGGTTGCCGGGCAAACGAAAGGCTCAGGCCGCTGCTCAGGCCAGCCGCGATTCGCCAGTGCTTCGCTCGCGTTTAGCACGCGCTGGTAGACCTGACGATTTGGACCACTACCGATTAGAGCGTCTGACCTGGATGGCAGTAGGCGGCGCTGCAGGCTTGGCTTGCGCACTGATGACGCTCATTCGAAACTCAAATATCTCCGTCATTGTGATCGTGATTCTCGTTGCAGTGGGTTCGGCGATCGGCTTCGTTCTCCATGATCGGTCGCTGGTTCGTGATACGCGTAGGCGAGGCGAGCGAATGAGTCACCAATTGCCGACTGTCGCCGAGCTCCTGGCTTTCGCTGTTGCGGCTGGGGAGACCCCGCTCGCGGCTCTCGGGCGCATTGAGCGCAGCGTCGGTGGCGATTTAGCTGAGGAATTCAAGAACGTTGCCGATGACGTGCGATCGGGAGCGAGTTTCACAGTTGCGCTGCGGAGTATGTCTCAACGCTCACCAAGCCCGTCGGTGGCGCGTTTCGTTGATGGAGTCATCGTTGCGACTGAACGAGGGACTCCGATGGCCGATGTGCTCAGAGCGCAGGCGGCGGATTCGCGGGCCGCTAGCCGGAGACAGTTGATGGAGGGGGCATCGAAGAAGGAAGCCCTGATGATCGCCCCAGTCGTGTTTTTGGTTTTACCGATGCTCGTTGTTATCGCGATTTACCCGGGTGTTTACGGGCTTTCTTTCACCGTTCCTTAGCCCTGCTCGATATGGAACTGCACGTGTCAGCACTGAACCATCTAATGCTGAACCATCTAATGATTGAGGAGGAATCATGTTGTTGTTGCACAGAGTATTACAACGATTCATGCGGCAAGTATCCGGCGGCGATAGAGATCGAGGAGATGTACCCGGTTGGGTACTCGTGGCCGTCATGAGTGCGGGACTGGTGACGGCGCTTTGGCTCGTCGCCGACGATGCCCTCACCGGAATTTTGGATCGAGCCATCAGTAGTGTCACCGGTCCGTAGTTCCACTCATCGTGATGATCGAGGGAGCGCAGTAACGGAGTTCGCGTTGGTGACTCCGTTGCTACTCCTCGTTGCCCTCTCGGTCATTCAACTCATTCTGGTCCTGCACGTGCGCAGCACGCTCACCGCTGCTGCGGCTGAGGGCGCACGAACCGCCGCCCTTTCCGGGTCTGCCTTGAAGGCAGGCGAGGCGCGAACCAAGCAAGTTCTTGACCAGGCGATCGGGGGCAGTGAGGCCATCGTGTCTGTTAGCCGCGTTCAAATTAGTGGGTCACCGGCGATTCGAGTGCGTGTTACGGCTGCACTCCCGCTATTTGGCATGCTCGGCCCCCAGGTGTTGACTGTTGAAGGTCACTCGTTCGTGGAGCGTCGCTGATGGATGCGCACTCGATTTTGTCAGCGGTGCTAGCGCGCGGTCGCGCCTGGCTCTCACGTGAGGAGGGCACCGCGGTCATCGAGTTCGTCATTCTTGTGGTGTTGCTCATCATGCCGATGGTGTACCTCATCGTGGCAATCATGCAGGTGCAGGCCGGTAGTTTCGCGGCTACCCAGGCTGTTCGTGAGGCTGGCCGCGCATTCGCCCAAGCTGACTCCCTCAGGCAGGCCACGACAGACGCGAAGGCTGCGACCGGGCTTGCACTGGCAGACCAAGGCGTCGAGCCGTCAGCGGCTCAACTGGCAGTCGGCTGCGGATCAGGCGTGTGCTTACGGCCGGGGTCTATCGTCACCGCGACGGTCTCGATGAAGGTCAGATTGCCGTTCGTACCCGACTGGCTAGCGCAGACATCGGTCGGTTCGATTCCCATAACTGCGACACATGAGTCCCCGATCGACGTGTATCGGACCGCGTCATGAACAGGCCACCACCAGATGAAGGAAGCATCATGACGCTGGCGATTGGATTCATCGTGGTTTGTGTGCTGGCGATGGGAGTCGTTATTGACGTGACGTCAGTATTTATTGCCCGGCGGGCATTGCAGGCCGCGGTTGACTCTGCGGCGTTGGCCGGGGCTCAGGCGATTGACCTAGATGCCTACTACCGGCACGGGGCGAGCGGTTCCATCACACTCAATCCGCAGTTGGTTCGGTCCCGAGTCAC
>JAFMCH010000114.1 GCA_017857875.1 Actinomycetota bacterium
AACGGGCTCGCCAAAGGGAGTTAGAGGCACGCCTGGCTGTTCGCACCGGTGAGGAACGCATCCGGGCCCTCGCCGCCTCCGCGGCAGCGCTGGAGAAGGCGGCGGCGACTGAACGCACCGCTCGGCAACGGGCAGCCGAACGCCGGGAGCTTCGTGAGCGCGAGGCCCAGGTGGCACAGGCAGTGCAACTAGGACTGGAAATCACGTTGGGGCGTTTGGGTGAGTCGATCCACGCGGCCGAGGAGCAGCGCAGCGAGCGTGAACGAGTACACAAGATGCGCGAAGAGGAACTCCACAATCTCCGACAGTCGCTCCGGGAATTGCTCTCGGAGATGGATCGGCTGACCGACTCGGTGCATCGTGATGAGGTGGCTCGCACGGAGCAGCGCTTGCGCATCGAACAGGTTCAACAACGATGTGCCAACGACTTTGGGTTGGATCCCGACACGGTTGTGGCGGAGTTTGGTCCCGAGCAACTCGTGCCGCCGACTCCGTTGGCTCCTGGCGATGAGGAGCCCGAGCAGCCTGCCGAGCCTTATGTGTTCATTCGTGCTGACCAGGAGCAGCGGCTCAAGGTAGCTGAGCGCGGCCTTGCCCTGCTGGGCAAGGTCAATCCGCTTGCCCTCGAGGAGTTCTCAGCCCTTGAGGAGCGCCTTCGCTTCCTGACCGAACAGGTTGATGATCTGCGGAAATCCCGAGCCGACCTCATGGCCATCGTGAAGGATGTCGATGAGCGAATCGAGCAGGTGTTCACCGAGGCTTACCACGACACCGCGGCGCATTTCTCAGATGTCTTTGGGCGCCTCTTTCCCGGGGGTGAGGGCCGCTTGGTGCTGACGGACCCGGACAACATGTTGACCACGGGCATTGAGGTTGAGGCTAGGCCGCCTGGCAAGAAGGTCAAACGTTTGTCCCTGCTGTCAGGCGGTGAGCGCTCGCTGACTGCGGTGGCGTTCTTGATCGCACTATTCAAGGCGCGGCCCAGCCCGTTCTATGTTCTTGACGAGGTGGAGGCAGCTCTCGACGATGTCAATCTTGGTCGGTTGATTGACGCCATCAACGAACTTCGCGACACCTCGCAGTTGATCGTGATCACCCATCAGAAGCGAACGATGGAGATCGCTGACGCGCTCTATGGTGTGTCGATGCGCGGCGATGGGGTCTCGCAGGTTGTGGGGCAGCGACTCCGCGAACGAGAGCCTGCCTAGCAACTCCAAGCGCTAGGGCCGCAGTCCACGGGCAACGCCACCGAGGCCTCAGATCATCGGCGGTGGCAGGATGCACGATGTGGATTCGATCATTATTTACGTCGGCATCGGCCTAGCCCTCCTCATTGTCCTCGGCGTCGGCACCGCATTGGTGCTCTCTCGCCGCGGTGAGCCCAGGGCGGTCAAGCCGCGACCAGGAATCGACTACGCCCCGGGGGTGGGCGATGACGACACGACTCCACGAGACACGCCGCGGCGCACCATTGAGCAGGCCGGAGGGGGAATTGACACCCTCGCGCTGCCCGATGACTCCACCGATACGGTCGATGATCTGGCGGTCTGGGAGGTCGAGGTTCCGGCCCCGGCCGAAGGACGCTTGGCTCGTTTGCGCACTCGCCTGGCGCGATCAGAGAACTCACTCGGGCGCGGCCTGCTTGCCCTGTTGTCTCGCGACGATGTCGATGAGGCGACGTGGGATGAGGTAGAGGAGATCTTGCTGACCGCAGATCTTGGCGTATCGGCGACCACGGAACTCGTTGACCGGCTGCGCTTGCGGGTTCGAGCCGAAGCCACCGCGAGCCCTGAGGCGCTGTCGACGATGGTGCGCGAGGAACTCCTGACACTTGTCGACCCGAGCATGGATCGCTCCGTGGTCACCGAACGCGCCGACGATGCTGGGCCCGCGGTTATTTTGGTCGTGGGCGTCAACGGCACCGGCAAGACCACGACCACCGGAAAACTAGCCAGGTTGCTCATCGCCCAGGACCGCACCGTTCTCCTGGGCGCAGCCGATACGTTCCGCGCTGCGGCAGCCGAGCAGCTGCAAACGTGGGGGGACCGAGTCGGTGCCGCCGTCGTGCGGGGGCCAGAAGGCGGTGATCCAGCTGCCGTGGCTTTCGACGCGGTCAAGATCGGTACCGAGGCCGATGTTGACACGGTGGTCATCGATACCGCCGGTCGGCTGCACACCAAGGTCGGCCTGATGGATGAATTGGGCAAGGTGAAAAGGGTCGTGGAAAAACACGGCCCGGTTGATGAAGTACTGCTGGTCCTGGACGCGACAACCGGTCAAAACGGCATGAACCAGGCGAGGGTATTCGCCGAGGTCGTTGATATCTCGGGCATCGTGCTGACGAAATTGGATGGCACGGCAAAGGGTGGCATCGTCGTAGCGGTTCAGCGGGAGTTGGGTGTACCGGTCAAGCTGGTGGGCTTGGGTGAGGGCCCAGATGACCTAGCGCCCTTTGATCCGGTTGCCTTCGTGGACGCCATCGTGCAGGGGTAACGAAGTTCGCCGATATCTCACTCATTCCGCATAATCGGAGTATTCTATCCATTTATGCCGCAATATCGGATTTCTCAAGTTGCTGCCCTAGCGCAGGTGAGCGACGATACGGTTCGCCGCTGGGTAGATACGGGCCGGTTGGCCGCTGGTGAAGATGAGGCCGGTCGGCTAAGTGTCGACGGCATGGCGCTAGCGGAGTTCCTGAGCGCGAGTGCCGCATCGACGCAATCGCCGTTACCTGCGGGGGCCAAGGTGGTCGGCGAGTCAGCCCGAAATCGGTTACCCGGGCTGGTGACGCGCGTGGTGCGCGATGGCCTGATGGC
>JAFMCH010000054.1 GCA_017857875.1 Actinomycetota bacterium
CGATGACATCGCGGCGGAAGTGACAATCCAGAGGGCCCCGCAACCAAACCTGGTTGCGGGGCCCTCTGTCGTCATGTCTGGTGAGGGCTAGGTCGTGCGGAGGATGAGGCGGTTGGACTTCACGTTGGCATCTTGACTTCTGATGGAGATGTAGATCGTTTTGCCGGTACGACGTTGCCACGTGAAATCACTCTGGGCGTCCACGAGGATGCTGGCGGTGCCTTGCGTGTAGGAGGTTTGTCCGGGGAAACGGATGCAGGGCCGCAGGATCGCCCCGGTGTCGAAACCGGTGGTGGCGCCGGTGACGACCACTCCTGGTTTGCCGCGCACCTCACCTCTCGTGCCGGTGATCGTGATTGACGGCTGGGGTAAACGCTGCGGGGTGACCGCATTGGATTGACATTGGATGTCCATCCGCAGGCATCAGCGTTGCTGAACAGGTTGCCAGCGAAATCCGCGCGGCGCGATGACTATCAAGCCCACCAGCGCCCACACTGTGAGAACCCCGATGTCACGCACCTCGATGGTCAACCCCGTGGCTCCAGTGACATACAGCGACTGGAATCCGTTAGCCAACGGTTGCAGGGGAAGGAACTGGGCCACCGTCTGCACGGGATCGGGCAGTAACGAGGGCGCGAAGAACACCCCGGAGATCATGGCGAGAATGATGCCGATGGCATTCGATAGTCCCTGCGCGCCACCCTGATTGCGTACAAACGAGGTCGCAGCGAAAGCGAGACTGATGAATGTCAAGCAGCCGAGAACGACGAAGACGGCTATTCCACCCCAGGCAGCAGGCCGCGTGGGAATATGGAACACGGTTACGGCGAGGAGCGCGAGAAGCCCGATACTCACGATGCTCACCACCAACACGATGACGGTGCGTGCGGTGATGAACGCCCACAGGGGCAGGGGCGTCGCGCGCAGGCGCTTGAGCAAGCCTCGCTCTCGGTAGTCCACCATGTCCCTGCGGCCTTGAAAGTCTCAGTTGGTATCGACATCGGCCATTCGAAATTTTGCGATTCGGGGCCGGCTGAGTACCGTACGTGGATGTACGCTCGGAGAATTCTGTCGCTTGTCGGGTCAATAACGTTAGGTCTCGGGCTTCTCGCCGGTGGCGCGGTCGGCACAACGGCGGCCCTCGCCGAGGGGCGCGCACCCACTCTCGCTCAACCGGCGGCCGCGCCCTCGGCCACCGCGGGGGCTGCAACATCTGTCGACAACACTTCGGCCGCACTCAACGGCACCATCGCCCCTAACGGGGAGTCGACCACACCGGCGTTTACCGTATGTACCGATGCAGCGCTCACGACAGGGTGTCTCCCTTCTCCTCCGGTCTCGCCGTACAGCCTCATCAATGCAGGAGCAGTAACGGCGCAACTGACGGGCCTCGTCCCTGGGCGCACGTACTACTACCAGCTATCGGCCACCAACTTGGCCGGTGCCAATAGCAGCGCCGTGGAGTCCTTCACGACAACCGCGTCCCGTCCCACGCCGACAGCGCTCTACAACATGACATCGGGCTATGTAACTGTCGATTGGTCGCCGTACTCGTGGGGATCCTTCAGCGAGTCCGCGGGAATTTTCGAGATCCAGAGCCGGAAATCCGGTGAAACCGTCTGGTCCTCATCGACGACCGCCCCGGGCGTGATCGCCCAGGCCATTGACACCACGCAACAGGAGTTGGGAGCGACCTACGAGTACCGCGTTCGCGCCGTGCCTGCCCCAAGCGAGGGATTGCCAAGCGAATGGGGACTGGCCCTAGTGACCATCCCCAATCCTGCCCTGAACCTGGTCGTCACCCCAGGTGGCGCTTCCGCTGTGTTCAGCTGGGCGAAAGCCGCTGGCATCGACACCTATTACGTCAACGCCTTCACCGGAACGACCGTGACGGATGCGGATGTGACATGCACCTCAGACCCGTGCGAGTACACGATGACAGGGCTCATCAACGGTGCCCTCTATCAAGGATATGTCACGGGTAGAGCCAGTACGGGCAATGAGGTTGCGAGGTCGGCTGACATCCAATTCACTCCAGCGGTTCCCACCCTCCCCACGCCCAATGTGTCCTTGAGCTGGTTCGGCGACACCGGTACACGGGCGAGCCTTGACTTCGCTCCCTACAACTGGGGCAGTTTCACACCGCTGAAATTCGAAATCGAGTGGACCACCGATGGCGGCTCGACGTGGTTTACCGTGGACAATTCCGCTGCACCGCTGAAAGAAAACAATATCGTCGTCGATAGCGTCGGTCCAGCCGGCCAGACAGCGCAATTCTCGGTTCGCGCCGTCGCTGCTGACGGCACCATTGGCGACTGGGGACGCGTGCTATCCGTTGTCCCACAACCATTCCGACTGACGGCAACGGCCGGTGACCAGTCCATCTCGGGGTCCTTCACGCCCTACCCCCGTTCCGGCATCCAGTACTACGTGACTGTGACGGAATCCGCCGGCGGGACGTTCGTCAAGACACAAACCCTGGGCGCGGCAGGCCCATTCATCGTCACCGGCCTCACTAACGGCACGACGTATGAGGTCTACGTCATCCCGGGCTCTACCGGCGCCAAGTCCAACACGGTCTCCAAACTCACTCCCAAGGACAAGCGGCTCTCCCAGCCGAGGCCCACAGCATCGTGGGATCCCACGACGGGCACCACCATCACGTGGCCGTGGGCGGACAGCGACTGGGGCACCGCTGGCAAGGGCACCTTCCGGGTCATCTACGTCGATGACAGCAAGACGACGACGCTTACGACTGACAAGGCGACCATCACCATCGGTGCCGAGGTCCTGCGCCGCAATGTCGAATACGTCGTCTCCGTTGTCGCCGTTGCCAAAGATGGCTCGAAGAGTAATCCGGGCCAGGTCACCGTCAAGCCCCCCTACCTGTCCGTGCTCACCGCGGCGAGTCCCGGGGATCGAACAATCACCGCCGCTTGGGGCTGGCAGCCGGGGATGCAGTCGGTCATGATCTCCTTGCGGCCTGAGGGCGGACCAGCTACGTACGAGACCCTGCCATGTATTGCGCCGGGTCCGTGCTCCAAGACGTGGACCTCCCTCACCAACGGGGTGAAGTACGCGGTCCATATCGCGGCGGTCTATGACGCCACGCGCCTTATCGGCTACGGGGCCAACTATGTCTATCCGACGCCGCAGGCACTCCCTCAACCGCTGAACCTGGTCTACCCGGTGAAGGCCAACCTTCATGTAGGTCAACCCACAGTCCTGAGCCCTACGGCGGCCGGCGGGACGAAACCGTATGTGTACAAGCAGGGCTCGACACCATTACCAAAGGGCCTCACGCTCAATGGCACGACCGGTAATATCTCCGGCACACCAGAGGTCGCCGTCGACGGACTCTTCCCGATCACCATCTCCGACCAGTCCGGGCAATCCCTTACCGCGCCAGTTCGACTTGTCGTAGCAGCCCACACCCTCACCGTGTCCTATTCGGATCATGCGGGGCAGGTCGGAACACCGTTCACCGTCGCTCCGTCGGTGTCGCATGCCCTCGGCGCGGTGACGTACGCCCTCTCCAAGGGAGCGCTGCCCGCCGGAATGACTTTCGACAAGGCGACGGGCACGATCACCGGCACGCCGACCGCCGCCACCAGCGGTCCGGTCGCGCTAGAGGTCACGGCCACGGACACCTACGCGTCAACCGCCGCCGCGTTCACGATCACCATCGATTCAGGCACGGCGAAGCTGTCGGCGAGTTACCCCAATGCTACCGGTCATGTCGGCAAGGCCCAGTCGATCCCGCCCACGGTGAGCGGCGCCACCGGTGCGACGACCTTCGCAGTGACCTCGGGCACCCTGCCCGCGGGACTCAGCCTCGATCCAAGCACGGGCGTCATCTCTGGCGTTCCAGCAGTAGCTCAGGGAGCCCAATCGGTCACGGTGAGAGTCAACGACTCCACGACCAGCGTTGATGTCACCTTTACTATCGAGGAGCTGACCCACACGCTGTCGCTGGCGTACCCCAGTAGCACCGGGGACGTCGGTGCAGCGACCACCATCACGCCGGTCGTCTCGCACACCATCGGGTCAGTGACCTACGCGCTGAGCAGCGGCTCGCTGCCGTTTGGCCTTTCGCTGGATCCCGTCACCGGTGTGGTCTCCGGCACCCCGACGCAAGCGACCAGCGGAGCTGTTCCGCTCACGGTCACCGCCACCGATGGCTACGACTCGACTTCGGCAGCCTTCACGATCACCGTCACCAGCGTCACCCCGCCGGCGCCCACGATCAGCACCACTTTGTCCCGTGACGTGGACCGTCTCGTTGCCGTGGGCAGTGTCGTCGGTGCGGCTGCCGGAACGCAGGTCACGCCATGGTTCCGCTTCCCGGGCGATTCAGGTTTCACCCGTGGAGTCTCGGTCACCCTGGAGGCCGATGGTGGCTTCACTTGGACTCGGAAGGTCAGCAAATCCCGCGGGATCCGGGTCTACTTCACAGTCGACAGCGTCCAATCAACCATCGAGTTCGCGCCTCGACCGCTCGTGAACGCGATCAGCAGCACCATCAACATGTCGGTCCTCGTGACCGGCGTCACCCGCAACATCGCACCAGGATCCACGGTGAATCCGTGGGTCAAAATCAACGGTGGAAGGGCTTTCAAAGGAATCCCTGTCCAGGTTGCTGCTGATGGCTCGTTCGTCTGGACGTACCAGAAGGACAAGGGTGATCGGATTCGAGTCAGGTTTAATGTTCGAGGTGTGAAAAGCGACCCGATCGTTTTGTAGCCCATCCATTTACGCAGGGACTAGTCCATGAAGACGGGGGTGTTGAACGTCGGTACTGGATAAGTACCCGGCTGGACCGGTCGAACCGGGTGATCGTTCCCGCTCTGTAGTCCCATTTGCGGGAATAGGTAGCTCACAGTGAGACACTGAGGGCGTGGCATTCTCCAAGTGGATTCGTCGTATCTCTGCCTTGACCGTGGTCGCCGGTGTAGTGGTGGTCACGGCCGTCGGTGGCGCCACGATTGCGAGCGCGGACACGGATACGGCTACTGCTCGCTCGGTCGTTTCGTCATTAGGAGCACCGGCACTCGGTCAGACGACGGGCACGTACGTCTACAACGTCACGCAGGGTGAGAAAGTTGTTGCTAGGGGCGGTATTCGCCCACTTATTCCTGCCTCGACGATGAAGGTAATTACGGCATACGCGGCCGTACGTAGTTTGGGTAACGACTACCGTTTCACCACCAAGGTCGTGATGGGCAGGTCACCGGGCTCGCTGGTGTTGGTCGGTGGTGGAGATCCGGTATTGAGTCGCGGTGACCTATCGGTGCTTGCCAAGCGCACACAATCGTGGCTGAAGAAGTCAGGTGCGAGCCAGACGGTTCGTGTCGATTTTGACGATGATTTGTTCGCAGCCCCCACCAATGCGCCAGGTTGGGAATCCGGTGACATGCCAGCATTCGTGTCTGCTGTTCGCCCGCTCACGCTTCTTGGTCTCTACTCCACTGACACCTCTCGAGCGACCGCGCAGGCGTTTGTCGGTGCACTACAGCAGCGTGGTGTGACGGCAATCATGGGAGATCGGGTAAAGGCGAAGTACCGTGCTGCGCGCGTAGCAAGGTTTCGCGCCAATGATGTCACCGAGGCTCTTGGTGCACTGCTGCCCATAAGCGAAAACAATGTGGCCGAAGTGTTGTTCCGGCAGGTTGCGAAGCGAGAAAAGAAGCCGGCTACTTGGGCAGGCGCAGCCGATGCCGTGACGTCAATTCTCATGGCTGACGGGATACGCACCAAAGGGATTCGCATCATGGATGGCAGCGGTTTGAGTTATGCCAATCGGCTCACCGCGCGAACCTTGACTGAAACCTTGACCCTGATCGCGACGAGGTCAGATATGTCACCGCTGCGTGAAATGTTGCCGATCGCTGGCCAATCGGGCACCTTGCGGAATCGGTTCGGTCAAGACCCAGCCCGATGCGCGCAGGGCAAAGTAACGGCCAAGACCGGCAGTTTGCCTCTCACCGTTTCCACACTCGCCGGATTGGCGCGTGGGGACGATGGGCAACAACGAGCGTTTGCGATCTTGGTCAACGAGCGACCGAGCGGATTTGCCTGGTCTACGACAAGTGCTGCTATCGATGCGGTGGCTGCTGCAGTGCAAGGTTGCAACCGCTAGGTCAACCGGCGGGTTTAGTCATCAAGAACGGATATTCGGGGTCTCTATTGGTGAGATATTTTGCCACCCGATATATGGCTGCACCGATAGGCACGGCGACGAGCGCACCGATAATTCCCAACGTGATCGACCCGATAGCGATCAGCAAGATGATCGCGAGCGGATGTAGTGACACGGCCTTGCCCATGACCAGTGGTTGCAGTACGTCACCGTCGAATGAGCCCACGATCACGGTGAGCACCACGACGAGTAGTGCAATCAGCGGACCACGTTCGGCAAGGGCGATGATTGCTGCGAAGAACGTGGCGATCGGAGCGCCAATGACGGGAATGAACGCGCCGAAGAAGACGATCGCGGCCAGCGCGGGAGCGAGCGGCACCTGCAAAATCACGAGTCCGATGAATACCAGTAGGGAATCGGCGAGCGCGACCACTACGACGCCACGGGTGTACCCAGATAGGGAATCCCACGCGAGTTGACCGGATACGTCAACATGCTTTTGGGCTCGTGTTGGCATCCAGGAAACAACGAAGTTCCAAATACGTTGCGGGCTGGACATGAAGAAGATGACGGCAAAAATCAACACTGAGCCGCCGATTACGAGCTCGCCGATCGAACTTACGGTGCCAACGGCAAAGGACTCCAGGGCCGAGACAATCCACTTTTCGATATCGGCGACGTATTTTGTGAAGTCGTCGTTCGTGAGGTTGAGCGGTGGACCTTGGGTCCACGTCTGGATTTCAGAAAAGGCGGAATTTACCGACTTAGCGAGTGCGGGTCCTTGGTTGATGATCGAACTCACGACAACAAACAGCACCACGGCGATCGCCACGGCAATGGTGATGATCGATGTGATGAGCGCAAGCGGGCGTGGCATGACTTTTGCGAACACATTGCGGATAGGGCTGGCCAACGCAGTGAAGAAGGCACCGAGAAACAGGGCGATCAGGACGGTCGACACCAATCCCATGACATAGAAAATTGCGACGAAGCCCGCAAGGACCACCAGCACTCGCCAGGTGATACCTGCCCAGGTGCTCAAAGTAGCCGGAATCGTCACTGGGTTTGGGGTAGAGACAGTCTCCGGTGTCGACTTCGCGTTTGGAGTTGGGCTTGAATTACCAGGTGGCTGGGCGTCGGTCATGACCGCAGGCTAGTGGAGGGGTTGGGTGAAGGCGAACAATTGGCCATGTTCGCCGCGTCTAGTCAATGCGTATGTCACCACGTGAAGTGTGGAACACGCAGGCGATCAAGCCGTGCTCTTCTGCTGACACCCAATCGAGCGTGACGGGAGCCATGCAGTGGTCAAGGTCGGAATGATCAGTACCCAACCAGGATGCAACCGCGGCTGCTTCACCTGACAGTTCCATGTGTGTGAGAGCCACTTCGGGTGAGTCATGCAGGCCGGGGTGTTCTTGATCTTTGTCCCAGGAAACAAAGAACGGCATCTGCGGGTCGTCAATAAGGTCCAGCACGCCGATTTGTCGCCAGTTGAGGTCAACGCCATCGGGTCGTATGCGATGCCCGGGAACGCTCACCCGGCCAAGCCGCTCTTCGACCGGTGCGATGTCATCGACGCTCACAACCCAACCCATCCAGCCACCGCCATCTTCAGCGCGGCGCCGAACGGCGCGTCCAAAGGGGGCCTTGTCGGCTGCAGGATGATCGAGGGCCGAAACGATTTCAACGTAGGCGCCCCCAACGAGAGGTAACACGAAGTTGCGGGTGCCAAACCTCGGGTGAAGGCCGCCATCCATGAACACGCCACCCAGTTCCGAGCCAATGCGCTGCACAACGTCGATCATCTCGCCTGGATGGCAGGCATAAGAGACGTGATCAAGGTGCATGGTCGCGTGATCCATGTCCATATCTTGCCTCTGCGCCCGCACGGTCCTATCCCCGACCCCATACCGAGGCTCCAGGGGAGTTGCGGGTTTTTGGAGTCCGTGATGCTGGGACGGGTACATTGGCCCCATGGCTGCGCATCCGTCATCTCCGCCTGTTGAGCCGCCCAGGGCAACGTTAGATAAGCGCAAGTCCATCATTCTCGCGGTTGTCGGCTTGGTATTCCTGGTGCTGATCTTCTGGAAGGTCATTCCCTCCATTGGAAGTTATGCAGACGCGTGGGCAGCCATTCAAGACATGGGCTGGATATCGGCCGTCGTTATCGTCGTGGCTCTACTTCTTTATCTTGCGGTCTATGGGCTGACGTTTCCCGCTGCAGCCCCCGGCCTGACTTACTGGCAAGGGCAGCAGGTCAACCAAGCCGCTTTCGCGATCAGCAACGGTGTGCCTGGCGGCGGTGCCGTCGGGCTGGCCGTGCAGTACGGGATGCTCACCTCTCACGGGATTACCGCGGCAGCGACAACCGCCGCTATTGCAGCCGTCGGTCTATGGAGCATTTTCGTTACCCTTGGCTTTCCGATTCTCGGAGTGTTGGCCTTGTCGGTGAGTGGGGAAGCCGGGGGAGCGTACCTGGCTATCGCGCTCATCGGTCTTGCCGTCTTGGCGGCGGCGGTTTTGATTTTGGTCATGGTCGTCCGCAGCGAGCCGTTAGCCAAGCGACTGGCGGAATTCGGCAATAAGTTGCTCCACCCGTTCGCTCGACGCATCAAGAAGTTGCAGACGGTTGATCTCGTGCCGTCGTTGCTGAACTTTAGGAACAGTATCTATTCGGTGGTGACCAAGCGGTCGATACGTCTGACGCTGGCTCAATCGGGCATCTTCTTCACCCAGTTCCTGATTCTGTACGTTGCACTGCGCGGTATCGAAGGGTGGGATTCCGCTGGCACGGCGTTTCTCATTGCCTTCGGCGCTTTTGCGATCAGTCAGTTGGGATTGATGATTCCGATCACTCCCGGTGGTGTGGGCACCGTGGATGCGTTCATGATTTCGATCCTGGTAGCCAGCGGCACTGATAATGCAACCGCCGTCGCAGCAGCATTGGTGTGGCGAGCGGCGTCGTTTGTGCCGCAGATCATCGTAGGTGTTCTCGCCCTGGTGAGTTGGTATCGCACCGCGGGGAAGGCTTTTGCAACGACGCAGCCAACAACTCCCGAGGGCTAGTGGGCTCATGTCTTACCAACGCTTCATCGCACTTGGTGACAGCTTTACTGAAGGCCTGAACGATGACCTTGTCACCATCGACCGTCATTTGGGCTGGGCCGATCGTGCAGCGCGTGCACTGACGGATCTCGATCCACGGACCAGATATGCAAATCTGGCTGTGCGTGGCCGCTTGGCTGCTGAGCTTCTCGCAGAACAGGTGCCAGCCGCTATCAGCTTGGAGCCAGATCTCGTGTCGGTGGCTATCGGCGTTAACGATGCGCTCCGCCGCGGTTTCGACCTTGAGGCCACATCGGCTGCACTCAATGACTCGGTAGCCGCGTTAACTTCGAATAAGTGTCGGGTTGTTGTATTCGCCTTCGGTGACCCGTCACGCCGTTCGAGAGTCTTCGGCAGCATCCGTGAACGATTGCGTGCGTATCGCGAAGAAACCTTGCGCATCGCCGACGAGCACGGGGCGATGGTCGTCGATTTTTGGGATTGTGCCGTATTTGATGATGACCGGATGTGGTCTTCTGATCGGTTACATCTGTCGCCACGGGGCCACGCGATCGCTGCCCAGGCGTTCATGGAAACCATCGGTGTCGGTGACGACACTTGGAGAACCCCTCCGGTGGCTGCCCCGCGATCATCGTTGGCTGCTCGACGGATTGATGACGCGCGGTGGCTGCGCGAGTTCGCGGGGCCTTGGATCCACCGTCGCCTGCGTGGGGTGAGTTCAGGAGACGGAATCAACCCGAAGTTTCCCTCCTGGGTGTCCCTGGCGCAGTCTTATCCCCACGATTGAGAGAGTGAAGATATCCACACGAGCATCTACATTCGTCGGTCGTCGTCCTGAGCGATCCATCGTGACTGAATGGAGTCACACGACCGAGCAGTAGAGCATTGCGACATCGGCCCCAAGACACACGATTCCGCAGGCTGGCCTCCGCTGCCACAGGTATTACAGAGTGTTTGTGAGTCCCTGGGATTTCATCCAGCGGAGTCACTTGTCGTTGTGGTGTACGAGGCAGGGCATCATCGCATTCGTGCGGTGTGGCGAATTGACCTTCTCGGGGCCTTGTCGTGGCCCGCACTTGACGATGCGGGACGTTCGTGGTGGAGGGAAGCCGTACGTGCCTGCGACCAGAGCGTTTTCGCCGATGACCTGGTTTTCGTGTTGGAATATCCGATTGATGAGAGCCAGACGCGACTTCGTCCCGACGTGTCTCGCGCCCTCGCCCGACGCAACAGCAGACTTCGTACCGCCCTCGTCGACTACCTCGGTGACAGTGTTGCGGCCGGTGTGCAGCAACATCGAGTGACTCCCGCGCAGCGACAACAGGCGGCATGTGTCACTGGGGCCTTGGTCGCTGGTGACCGGGGCGAACTAGAAGCCGAGGTTCGGCGTCACTCGATGGCTCTTGACACTCCACCGCCCGGGTTGCCTCTCATCGACGACGCGTTAATCGACATGGCGATTGACCATATTGTGAATTGCCTCACCGGTGAGACCCTTCCCAGTCCGGCCGATGAGCACCTTCTGGCAGCCGGACTGGTCCATGTGCGAGTGCGCGACACTGCCCTGTGGGACCTCCTGGCCCTGAACCCGGTTGCCATGGCGGTTGCCGCTCCGCGCTTGGCCTCGATCGCGCAAACAACGTGGCCGCGAGCAGTGCCCGGTGTGGCCACGGTTCTAGGTATCTTGCGCTGGCAATTGGGAGATGACGTTAGAGCTGCAATCGCCATAAATATTGCGCTGCAATGTGATACCGACTATCGACTTGCGGTTCTGGTCTCCGCGGCTATTCGTAGCGGGGTGCCTCGTCACCAGTGGCGTCACTCGCTCCTGGCACTGGGTCGAGCCAAATGCAGGAACGCGCCTGGGAGTTGAGTCGCCCTGCGATCAGGGCTGTTGTATATTTTGCGGAGGTTATGAGCGCCAGCGTTAAGCCCCGGCTTGCTGGCCGGCAACCCTCCGACCGCGGTGGGGTGCTCCGGGTGATGACCAGGCCTGATTCGTCAGGCAAGCGCGGGTCTTGCACAGGGCAAGACCTGTTCATCCGACGCACAAAACGGGAGAACCCATGAACAACGCATGGTCTTTTGAAACCCGCCAGATTCACGCTGGCCAAAGTCCAGATGCAGCCACCAACGCGCGAGCGTTACCGATTTACCAGACGACCTCCTACACCTTTAATGACACCACCCACGCGGCAAACCTGTTTGCCTTGAAAGAGCTGGGCAATATCTACACCAGGATCATGAACCCCACTCAGGCCGCGGTAGAAGATCGGATTGCCAGTCTTGAAGGTGGCGTGGGTGCGCTGCTGGTGGCTAGTGGTCAAGCTGCCGAGACCCTGGCGATTTTGAACATCGCCGAGGTGGGCGATCACATCGTGTCCAGCCCAAGTCTGTATGGCGGCACCTTCAACCTCTTCCACTACACGCTGCCGCGTTTGGGTATTGAGGTGTCTTTCGTCGATAACCCCGACGATCCTGATTCGTGGCGTGCTGCTGTTCGCCCCAACACCAAAGCCTTTTTCGGTGAGTCAATTTCAAATCCGAAGAACGACCTGTTGGACATCGAGAGTGTCGCTGCCGTTGCCCATGAGGTGGGCGTTCCGCTCATCGTGGACAACACGGTTGCCACCCCTTATCTCGTGCGGCCCTTGGAGTGGGGAGCCGATATCGTCGTGCACTCAGCCACCAAGTACATCGGGGGACACGGCACTGCAGTAGCGGGGGCAATTGTCGATGGTGGCACCTTCGACTACGCCCAATATCCCGATCGCTTCCCGAACTACAACACACCTGATCCGAGCTATCACGGGCTCGTTTACGCACGTGACCTTGGTGTTGGCTCCGCGTTCGGTGCCAATGTGTCGTTCATTCTCAAGGCACGGGTGCAGTTGCTGCGCGACCTAGGTTCCGCTGTTGCCCCTTTCAATGCGTGGCTGCTCGCCCAGGGTCTGGAGACCTTGAGTTTGCGGATGGATCGACATGTGCAAAACACCCAGCTCGTTGCTGAGTGGTTGGCTGGGCGCGATGAGGTACTGAGCGTGAACTACGCCGGCCTTTCCTCGAGCCCTTGGTACGGCCTCGCGCAAAAGTATGCGCCAAAGGGTCCAGGTGCCGTTCTGTCCTTCGAGATCGAAGGCGGACTCGAGGCGGGTCAGCGATTCGTGGAGGCTCTTGAATTGCACAGTCACGTCGCGAATATTGGCGATGTGCGCAGCCTCGTGATCCATCCCGCGTCGACTACGCACTCACAATTGTCACCGGAGGAACAACTAAGCGCCGGTGTTACACCGGGCCTGGTTCGTCTGGCGGTTGGCCTGGAAGGCATCGAAGACATTCTGGCCGATCTGGATGCAGGCTTCAGGGCAGCCAAGCAAGACGCCTAAGTTGACGTGCCTGCCTCGTATGCAAGTCCGTTGTCTTACGACGGTCTCCCTCCTGCCAGCGGTGCTTGGCGGGAGGGCGACCCTGTCGGTGAGCGCCTCTTCGTAGACCTCGGTCCAATCACCGTCGTAGCGGGGGAGCGTTTGCCGAACGTTCGGGTGGCCTATCAAACGTGGGGTCGTCTCAATGCGGACCGAAGCAATGCCGTGTACGTCGCCCACGCCCTGACCGGCGACTCACATGTCACCGGTGCTGCGGGGTCAGGCCACCTCACCGGTGGATGGTGGAATGCGCTGGTGGGTCCGGGTGCGCCACTGGACACCAATGAGTGGTTTGTCGTGTGCGCCAACGTGCTCGGGGGGTGTCAGGGGACGACGGGGCCCTCCAGTGCGGCACCGGATGGTCAGCCGTGGGGGAGTCGATTTCCCGTTGTGACCGTGGCCGATCTCGTGGAGGTCGAGCGGCGCATCGCTGACTATCTAGACATCGATTCGTGGGCGTTGATGTTGGGGCCGTCATTGGGCGGCATGCGTGTGCTGGAGTGGATGGCCGAGCATCCCGAGCGGGTGCGAGCGGGACTCATTTTCGGCACGACGGCTGCGGTGAGTGGGGATCAGATTGGTACACACCACACGCAGATCGCGGCTATCGAGTCGGATGTGGGCTTTCGTGGTGGCGACTACTACGGGTTACCCGATGGGGCTGGTCCACACCGAGGAATGGGAGTGGCTCGCCGGATCGCACATTTGACCTACCGGACTGAATCGGAGATGGATCTGCGCTTTGGTCGTGCCCGGCAAACAGACCTGGAGCCGCTTGAGGGTGGCAGTTTCGCGGTGGAGTCCTATCTGGACCATCACGCCGATAAGTTAGCGCGACGGTTCGACGCCAACACCTATATCGCCTTGACCCGTGCCATGAGTTTGTTTGATCTGGGTGAGGGTCGAGGGGGCACAGAGGCTGCCCTTGGACGCATCGAGCGCCCGTTGATCGTGGTAGGTATCGATTCAGACCGACTCTTTCCGTTGCGCCAGCAACGATTGATCGCCGAGGCAGCCCCAGGAGCTCAGGGGCTGTCGATTTTGGCGTCCCCGTATGGACACGATGGTTTCCTCGTTGAAGATGCCCAGGTAGGTCGATTCATTGATCAGGCGTTGGCTGCGAGTCGTATCAGTTGACTTGAGCGGTCTTGTCGATCAGCAACTCCATCGTGATCCACAGGCCGTTCGGATCTGGCCCCCGGCTGGCTCGCGGAACGCTAGATTGCTTGAAAGCCAATCGCTGGGGGCGGCCGATGACTGTGCACCGACATCACCTCACACCACGCCACACGCCTGTGGTGATCGCGATCATCGTGATCGGGTTAGCGGCTTTATGGCTAGCGACGCCCGTTCGTGCCGGCTCGTCTCTCGCACCGTCTGCGCCCGAAACGGCCACGGATCTAGACGTCATCGGCGACGATGAGATTGACGCGTTCGTGGGGACCGGCAGTCTCATCTTGCCCGGTCGCATTGGTTCACCGGCCCGACAAGCAGCCGCATCATGCCCAGGATGTTCATGGCGAGCGGTGTTGACCTGTGATCGCACCACGGCGACAGCTTGCAGGGGCGCCGCGCGAACCTGCGCCTACGATTCCCAGTGGCTGACCATCTACGTCACCGCGCCAGGTGGTGTGGAACAGTGGTTGGGATCGGCCTGCTTCGGCCCTGGAGGGCCCGCGAGCCGGGCTTCGGTCGAGCAGGCTGTCACGCAAGAACTCAGCAGGCGCGTGCCCCCGTTGAGTCCGGCCATGTCGCCATCGGCGGGTGCCTTGGTGTACTTGCCGGTGCGATTCACCTGCGGCCAGTCAGACGCCGAGCTGACCTGGGACTGGACGCTGGCTGGCATGGCGGTGTCGGTGGCTTCGGACCCACGCTGGCAGTGGCGATTCGAACCCGGTGTAGACCTGGTGACCCCGCAGGCAGGATCGCTGAACGCGGGAGGAGGCGTGGAGCATGCCTTCGTGCAGGCGGGCCAGTATGAAGTACAGGTGAGCAGCGTGTGGCAGGGCAGGTACTGGGCTGATGGTCTTGGGCCCTTGACCGTGCAAACGCCCCTTCGCCAAGTGGCCCAGATCTCGTTGGATGTCGGACAGGCCCGAGCGGTACTGGTGCGCTGATCTGGGTAACCCGGGGGTCCTTCGCACACCCCCGGCTGCAGCGCCTGGGGGGCATGTCACAATTGGACCAACTCGTACGTTCCGTATGGGGTGCCCGTGTGGGGACACAGCCCGGTCAGTCCAGTAAGGACTTGACGCGGGCCCTCTTCATGGGATGACCGACTCGAACGAAGGGTTTGTGTCTCTCGATGGCAGCTCGCTCGGCAAAGACGACCTCCACTGCCCCCAAGACGGCGGCCCCAGCGAAGAAGGCAGCATCCGTTAAGAAGCCTGTGCCCGCGAAGAAGGCTGCCCCGGCCAAGGTCGCGGCCAAGAAGGCCGCACCCGTGAAGAAGCCTGTGCCCGCGAAGAAGGCTGCCCCGGCCAAGGTCGCGGCCAAGAAGGCCGCACCCG
>JAFMCH010000115.1 GCA_017857875.1 Actinomycetota bacterium
GAAACCACCTCGCAAGGCGCCAGTCAGCGGTGATGTACCTACGCCCGCCGGATCTTCACGGTGTTCGACACCATCTGGCCATCGACGCTGCGCATTTGCACATAAATCGTCTTAGCCGCTCGACGCTGCCACACGAACTCACCTGATTCATCCACTAGCACCCGGGCACTGCCCTCGCGGAAATCCGCCGAGGCGCCAAAGTGGGTCCAGGGCACCACGATCGCCCCCATCGCCAACCCGGTCGACCTACCCGTCACCACGATGCCGGGTTTTCCGCGCACCTCGCCGCGAGAGCCGGCAATCACCAGCGTCGCACCCATCGGAGTCACGGCCGGCGAAGCCGCCGACGGCACACCCCAGCCAGCACCGGTCAGTGCCCGTACCGTAAACGTGTAGGAGGTGTCGTTAGCCAACCGCGTCACCACGCAACTCAAGCCGGTCGTCAAGCACATCCCACCCGCCGGCGCTGAAGTCACTTGATAATGCGTAATCGGAAATGAACCGGCTGATGATGGCGCACTCCACGACACCGTGGCCGAGGCATCACCGGCCACTACGGTCACATCACTGGGAGGCCCGGCAGGCACCACCGGCGGATTCACCACGTAGGTGAAGTTTCCGATGTTGACCAGGTTGCCACCAGCAAGGCTGACGGTGACGGAGACGCTACCGCTTCCCGGCGGCACCGCACCCGTCCATGAGTTGGTGCCCGCCACGCGTGACCAACCAGATACGGGCACACCGTCGAAACTCAGTGCTCCCAAGGTGGTGTCATCGGCTAGCACACCGGCGGGCAAGCCACCGAGAGTCAAGGTAGCTGTGGAGCCAGCCGCACCGGTCGTGCTACCCAAAGTTGGTGCTACCACAGCAAGAACGGACAGGCTGTCACTGAACTGATTGCCGACCACGATCAAGCCCGACCCCGTGCGGGTAATACTCGATGGCCCGCTACCCACGGTGACTGTCGCTTCTTGACTGAGTGTCAAGGGGTTGATGGCCGAGACAGTGGCTGACGAAGAGTTCGCAACGTAAACCGTGCCATCCAGTCCGATCGTGAGGCCTTTGGGGCCGTTGCCGACCGCGACCGTGTTGATAGCGGTGGAGTCGTCAGCAGGGTAAGCCGAAACAGTATTTCCTGTTTGGCTGGCGACGTATACGGTGTCATCGTCAGAAATGGCGACGCCGATCGGACGAGTGACGGCGGCTGATGTGCTGACCGATCGTGTGGCATTATCCAGAAGTTGCACCGTGCTCGCGTTATAGCTGGCCATGTATGCATCATCTGCACGGCTGATCGCTAAGCCGTAGGGGCTGGGAGCTTGAATGTTTTGCTCATATTGGCGGGTGAGGGTATTGGCGTTGTATGTCTGAACAGTTGGACCGGCCCCGCCGCTCCTAGTGGTAACAAAAACTGTGTCGTCGGTTACGCGTGACAGGGCGACTGATTGCGGCTCCTCCCGACCAGCCGGCAGCGCTACCGTGCTGAACACGCTCATCGTTGCGCCGCTAATGACCGACATATCGTCGCTGATCGCGTTCACCACGTACACCGTGTCGTCGTCACTCACGGCGATTCCGAGTGGATACGCGCCGACATCTACGGAGTCATCGAGAGTGAAGGTTGACGGGTTAATGCGGAACAGGGTTCCACCAAAATTACTTCCCTCGGCGGCGTAAATCGCGTCTCCGGCATTGGGTCCGGCGCCCACAGCAAGCACGTCTCTCGCTCCCGGAATATTCACGGTGGCAATCACGGCCAGCGCGCTACCCGGTGCGATGGCGGCTGCCGGTGGTGCGGTGGCGACGCCGACTGCAGGCGCCAAAGACAGGGTGAGGAGACCGGCAACGGAAACGGCAGTCAGCCGCGGGCGGATAGACATGAGATGACGTTAGTACTACTCAGGCTCAGCCGAGAAAACACCGAACATTTGTTGTCGGTACCCCAAGACATCTGCGCGCAGCATTCTAGTTCGCGTCTATCGCCCCCTACTCTGGCCATGTGCAGGCCACGCCGCGATCGGTGCTCTATGTCGAAGACGACCCCACGCTGCGGGGCATCTTGACCGAACTGCTGCACCGCAGCGATGAACTGACCATCATCGGAAGCGTCGGCACATCAGCCGAGGCGCTCGAGATAGCCCGCGCACGAAGCATCGATGTCGCCCTTCTCGACCTTGCGCTCGGCGAAGGTGAGATCACCGGGATTGAGCTGGGCATTCGTATTCGCGAGTTACGCCCCGACACCGGCATCGTGCTGTTGAGTCAGCACGTGGTGCCTGATTTCATTACTCAACTTCCTGATCGCTATCGGGAAGGGTGGTCGTTCATCGCTAAGCGTGCAGATCTGCGTCCAGCACGACTCACCGAGATCCTGCTGGCGACCGCGCGTGGACTGAACATCGTTGACCCCGAAATCCTTGCCGCGCGACGAGTGTCGATGGGTGATCCGGTCGCCTTGCTCACACCCCGCCAGCGTGAAGTCATGGCATTGGCAGCGGCCGGGCGCGACCCGAGCGCGATTGCCCAGACACTCAATCTGACGCCAGGTTCGGTGCGTCAGGAGTTGTCGAAGGCCTACGGGGTGCTGGTGCCTGATCCCACGCCGGGCACCGACCTGCGCACGTCGGCGGTGTTGGCCTATCTGCGCGCCACGCACGGGCGCCGCTCGGATCATTCATGACCACGCCGACGCGGGGCAAACTGTGGTGGCTTGGTCCGTGGCCACTGCAACCCCTGTGGCAGTTCATTCTCGTTCTGGCAGTGCAGAATTGGGGTGTTGGTGAAGGCATCCTG
>JAFMCH010000002.1 GCA_017857875.1 Actinomycetota bacterium
CGGCTGCGTGCTGCTCTACGGCAGCAACGCCGACGACAGCAACCCCGGCAGCGACGGTCAAGACTGCGGCAATGAGCGCCCACCAGCGCACTGCCCGCACGGGTACACCACTCGCATACGCTGCGCGGTCACCCAACGACAAAGCATCGAGTTTGCCAGACAGCGCACCGGCAATTACCAGACCCACGGCGATGAACGGCAATGTCGCGACAACACCGGGCCAAGTAGCTAGAGCGAAGCTGCCCGTTGTCCAAAAGGTTGTGGAGCGCGTGCCCGCGGAATCAGAGGTCGCCACGACGATGCTCAACACGGCAGCCGCGAACGCCGTGATGGCTACCCCGGCAAGGATGAGGGTGACGACTTCGGTACGCCCTGGCGTCTTAGCGATCCACATCACGCTGGCCATGGCGGCAATGCCACCGATAACGCCACCCATTGCTGCCAGCCAGGAACCGTAGGCCGCGCCGACCGCCACGATGAGCACCGTGCCCAGCGCTGCACCGGCACTCACGCCGACTAATCCTGGATCGGCCAGTGGGTTTCGGAATGCTCCTTGCAGCAAGGCTCCGGATACACCGAGACCGGCACCGATGCTGAGCGCGAGGATGACTCGAGGGGCACGAATATCGGTAATGATTTGCGTCGTGGAGTCGGCGGCACCGATAAACAGTGCCGCAGTCGCCAGAGCAGCTGTGCAGACCGTCAGCGCGCCCAGCACAACCAGAAGCCGCCGTGGCTGCGGCAGTTTTCGGCGTGGGGTCAACTTGGTCGTGGTCATGATGAATCAGTTCATGACCGTAGACAGGGCCTCACGTAGTTGGTCAACCAGGGCGGGTGTGCGTGGTCCAAACGACAACAGCACCTCATCATCAACAACGATGACGCGGCTGTTCTTGCCAGCGTTGGTTTGTGCCACCCCGGGTAAGGCCAACAGGCCGTCTAGGCCATTGACCGAGGCCAACCCTTTCGTCATGACCAGCAAGATGTCGGGATTGAGCGTGACCAGACTTTCCGCCGTAAGCGGCACGAAGGGATCAAAGTCTTCCTCGGCGCCCACGTCGACGCCACCGGCTGCGGTGATGAGTGCATCGGCACCCGACCCTGCGCCACCGAGCAGATAGATACCCGAGGTGCCACGCAAGTAGACGAAGGCAACGCGCGGTTGTGGCTGGGCGGAGTCTGGATCGCTTGTGGATGGCAATGAACGAATCAGTTCATCGGGGTCGACATCAACTGCTGCAGCAACTGCTGAAATACGCGGACCCATGTCAGCCAATGTCCACGCCTCGGGCACTTCGACAACCTCTACACCGGCCCCGGCGATCTGCGCAAGGGCCTCAACGGGTGCGGTCGCGGCATCAACGAGCACCAGATCGGGGGACAGGTCAAGGACGCGCTCGGCTGAAACGCTGTGAGCTTTGGTCACGACGGGTGCATCAGTGATGCCTGCAACGTCGGAGGTTTCATCGCGACCGACCACTCGATCGGCCACGCCGAGCGCGGCGAGTGTTTCCCCGACACCGTTAGCCAGACTTACTATGCGCATCGGAGCATTGGGGCCCGGTTGGGCGGTGATCGGCTCTACTTCGGGGAGGGAATCAGCTGTGATGAACACAACGGGCTCCGTGACGGCGTTAGCCGAATCTATGGTCGGGGTCGAGCCTGCGCCTTGATCACTCGCGCATGCGGCGGCCACCAGCATTGTGGTGGCGACGAGCGCGATAAGGCCTGACCTACGCATAGCTCAAGTGTGCGCTATCGGTATGCCGGATGAATTGACGCGGTGTCGGCAAAGTTACCGACGCGGTGTCGGCATGATGCCGACGCAGCGTCAAGCGACCGCCCCGCTGACTTTCTAATGTGTCGTCATGTTCAAGATTCCCGTGGTGTTGCTGAGTTCGGCTGCCCTCGCGATCAGTGCGCTGCCGACCGCTGCCGTCGCCATCGCCGCCCCGGGGTTTCCGTCACCAGTAGTCCTTGCGTCGAGCGGCACCGATGTGTTGACAACCGCAGCCAGTAATCGAAATGCACGGAAGGTAGCCAAAGGTCCGCGTGGCAATAAAATTCGGGTAAGCCGCATCAGCAATTTGGCACCGGGCGGCACGTTCATTACCGTCAAGGGAGCAGGTTTTTCTGAAACGGTCGGCGTGTATGTCGCCCTATGTAAAAAGAAACGCGCCGGCCTCAAGCCCGGACCATGCGGCGGTGGTGCGGACCTCGACGGCAGTAGTCAAGCCTCGGCATGGGTCTCGTCGAATCCACCTCCTTACGGCCGGACACTGGCGACGCCCTATGCCCGTGGCGGAAAGTTCCAGGTGCGCATCAAGGTGTCGGCCAGGATCGGCACCTACAACTGCAGGCCATCTCGATGCGCGATTGTCGTGCGTGCCGATCATCTCAATGGCAGCGACCGACGTTGGGATTTGTCCGTGCCGGTGAGGTTCCGCTAGCACCCAGGCCAAACAGCGAATTGCTACAGCATTGCCGAATTGTTCCCCCTTGAAAGGACACACATGAGCATCAAGATGACAGCCTTCGTAGCCGCCGGATCGTTGAGTTTGGGCGCAGCACTACTTGCGGGCACCGCTCAGGCAGCGGGAGAATTCGACGCCACCGTGGATGGAGAGTCCAATAATGGTGTGCTCGCTGATCTTCCGCCGTCGAGTGAGCTCCCCCTTCAGGTGCTCAATCTCCCTGCGGGAACGGGGCTTTACGCAATTCATTGCGCGGTGCCGGTTGACCCACGATCTGCCCCGACACGCTGCGACAGCGCTGAGGGCACCGCAATTTTCATCGTCCCCGCGGGAGAACCGCGAGCGCAGATCGATCGATCCATCGTCGTGACCGCTGAGTTCATCGGCTCCAACCCCAACCGCGCATCCGGCGATCAGGGCACTGATCCGATCGATTGCCGCGAACAGGCCTGCGGGGTTTATACCCTCGGTTCGGGCCAAGAGTTCGTCAATCCGACCTACCTACGGTTTTTCAAGACCGAGTTTGCTGCGGTAGGGCCCCGCCAAGATGACGTCATGAAGATTCGCGTGCGCAACAAGCCGGTTGCAGAGAACGCGGTGCCGCGTTTGCGCTATGGCGCGGATGTTCGTTTCACCATGCGAATGGTCTCTGGTCTGACACCGACAGTGCAGAGCACGAACTGCCGTGTTGACCTGGAAGCCAAGACGATTCGCGCCCTGGTGCGCAAGGGAACCTGCACCATCACCATCACCACGACCGGTGATACGGCGTACAACGCATTTGTCGGCGAACAGACGTTCAAGATTCGCAATCGTAAGTAGTTGGGGTGGGCGCAGCCCTAGTGAGGCTGCGCCCACTACAGCGAGGTGATAATGCCGGCCAAGACGAAGGCAGTAACGGCATCGACTTCGTCAACTCGAGCTCGTCCGCCCTCGATCCGGCGAGTGGCCGCATCGACGAGCGACCAGATAAATGCGGTGGTTCGCTCCGGGGCGGCTACGTTGAGTTCGGTGAGGGCAACGGTCAGGGGTTGCGCCAACTGCCGGTGCAGGGCATGCACCTGGGCCTGACGAACCGGAGGCAGCGTGGCGTCGGCTGCGGCTCGAACGATCGCATGACGGCCGTCACTGACATAGCCAAGAGCGGATCGGATCCACGCCTCAATACGGGCCTGTGGATCTTCGATGGTGCGAGTGGCATCGTCAAGGTAGTCACACCACGCGTGCATCTCGTCGACGATCACGTCGGCCACGATGTCTCCGGCGGAGTTGTAATACTCGTAGACCGCCGTCCGGGACAGCCCGGCGCGCTTGGCGACACTGGCCATGGTGACGGCCCTGCAACCTGACTCGATCATGATCTCAGCGGTGATGTGGACCAGAGTGTCGCGTCGCCGCTCACGATGCTCGGCCACAGTGGGGGCGTCGATTGCGGGCATCTTTGCATTGTGCCATTGGTTGGGGCGCGACGCAGTCCTAGGGCAGAGCCCATCTGAAGGCAGGGCCCAACTCAAGGCAGGGCCGGAGCAGGGATGGACGGCAGATCTGTCTCCACCCGCCCAAACCTGGTGTCGTCTCCGTGGTTGCGGAAATTTTCCCAATCTGCGAGGGCCTGAGCTACTTCTGCCCGTGATCGACCAACGAAGTTCCACCACATAAACAGTGCCTCGGCTAGGGGAGCGCCACCGAGGACAACCAGCCGCGCGGCCTGCTGTGTGGTGAACGTCACCTCGCTTAACCCGGTGGCCACCGGAACTAACTCGCCAGCGCTAGCACCGGTGTGCAGGTGAGCCCCGTTGACCGTGACCTCTCCGGACACCACATAGACCGCGTACTCCCAGTCCGGACGAATAGGCAGGACTGCCGTGCCGGCGCCGAGTTCAAGGTCCATCCCCAAGAGGTCTTCAGCGACATCGGCGGGGCTGAGCGCGCCACCAAATTCGCCGATGAAGACTGTTGCCTGCCCGATGTGAAGATCAATCTGGGGCAGGTTCGAATGGTGGGCGAAGGTCGCTGCACCATGTCGGGTCGCATCGTGCTGCGCTATCCACAGTTGCAGACCGTGCAGGGCGCTCCCGGGAATTCGGTCGGCCTGTTCGGCATGAACCACACCGTTGCCCGCCGTCATCAAATTGAGCTGGCCTGGCCTGATCAGTTGATCGCTGCCAAGGGAGTCGCGGTGCGTGACCGCACCGTCAAGGAGCCAGGTCACCGTGTGCAACCCGATGTGCGGGTGTGGCCCTACATCGAGGCCGCGTTCGGGGGTGATCACCTCAGGCCCAAAGTGATCAGCGAAGCACCACGGGCCCACGGTTCGTAGACCGCGCTGAGGAAACGCCCGCCGAATGGTCAGTCCGCCCACCTCGGCGATTCGTGCCGGTAGGGCCTCCATGCGCAGTGGCTACGCCGACGCTTCTGGATGACCGGCAGGAATGGAGCCCAGCCGACCGGCCTGGTAGTCGTCAAAGGCCTGCATGAGTTCGGCCTTGGTGTTCATGACGAATGGGCCGTAGGCGGCGACAGGTTCGCGAATCGGCTCGCCACCGAGGATGAAGACGTCGAAGCCGTCCACACGCGATTCCTGTTGGGCATTGGCAGTCACGGTGATGGTTTGTCCGGCACCAAGGACTGCCAGTTGCCCAGAGTTGAGAGGCCTGCGGGCATCGCTTGATCCGACGGTGCCGTTCCCGGAGATGCCGTAGACGAGCGCGTTGAAGTCTGACCGCCAGGGCAGTGTGAGCTCAGCGCCTGGGGCGATGGTGGCATGCACCAGGGTGATGGGTGTGTGGGTTGACCCTGGCCCGGAGTGCCCGGCAACCTCACCGGCGATGATGCGAACAAGTGCACCGCCATCGGCCGATGAGAGTAGGGACACCTGTCCTGATCGAAGATCCTGGTAGCGGGGCGTGGCCATTTTGAGCGTCTTGGGCAGGTTGACCCATAGTTGAATGCCGTGAAAGAGGCCGCCGCTCATCACGAGTGACTCCGGTGGTTTTTCGATGTGCAAAATGCCAGCACCGGCAGTCATCCATTGGGTGTCTCCGTTGGTGATGGTGCCACCGCCGCCGAAGGAGTCGGAGTGCTCAAAGATGCCGTCGATCATGTAGGTGACCGTTTCGAAACCCCGGTGCGGGTGCCAGGGTGTGCCTTTAGGTTCGCCCGGAGCATATTCGACCTCGCCCATTTGATCCATGTGGATGAAGGGATCGAGTGCTTTGAGATCAACGCCGGCAAAGGCGCGACGGACCGGAAAGCCCTCGCCCTCAAAGCCGGTGGGTGCCGTGGTCAACGACACGACCGCGCGGTCTAGATGGCCCGGGTCGGCCTCAGGGATGCGGGGCAGCAGCATGAGATTGTCGACGGTGACGGCGGGCATGGAAGTCTCCCATTCGCGTAAGGGCCGATCGAAGGCATTGAGCCCTGCGGCAATTTAGTTGATTGTTAAACTAAGAATGCCTGAACTACTGGTATCCGTCAACCTGGTGCCACGGGGCCACTACACCGCAGAGTTGACCATTTTCATGGGTCAGTCCGGTCAGTTCAGCACCGACCTGTTGGGTGCCTTGCTCGTTAGTGAGGGCTCGCACGCAAATTTCAACGGTGTCGCCCCTGAGTGCGGTATTCCAGTGCTGGGTCCACCGCTCAGCGTCACCGGGCGCGATAAACGTCATTAAATAGTTACCCACCACCTGATCGCGTGGTCTATCTAGAACGAGCTCAATCAGATCATTTGCCCACATCACCCGCTGCGTCGTATCGGTGACCGTCACGGCCCCCACTGCGGTGAAAAAAGGAGCGGTTGCAGCACTCTGGAAGCGGTACCCGATTCCCCGAACGGTCCGAATGAAGGAGGCATCGAGTGCAGTTTCGCCGAGCTTTCGCCTGAGGCGACTCACGTGTACTTCCACAACGTGGTCGCTGCCGAACCAATGCCCTCCCCACACCTGTTCGTAGATGTGACGTGTACTAAGCACTGAGCCGTTCGAAGCCATGAACAATGACAGCAGGTCGAACTCGGTTCGGGTCAATTCAATAACCTGGTTATCAAGTCGCACGATACGACCTGCGCGATCGATAAGAATCTTGGGCGTGTCTATTATTCCCCCCAGGGATCTAGAGCGGGCGGGGCTCGTCGGCAATAGACGCAAGTATCGAAGGCGACGGGAGCGGTCATTGATACACGAGTCGCGCGCCGAGTTTGCAATTGCCTCTCACTTTGGTGACCGAGGATCGCCGAAGCACTGAATGAGCAGCGCAACCGTGGCGGTCCAACCGGTTTGATGGCTGGCGCCGAGCCCTTGGCCGGTGTCGCCGTGAAAATATTCATGGAAGGGAATGAGGTCGCGCCAGAAAGGGTCTGTTGCCATGTAGTCGTTGCTACCAAACACCGGACGTCGACCGTGCTCGTCTTGTTGGAAGATGGCCACCATGCGTGCACTGAGGTCGATGGCCACCTCTCCTAGGGTTTTCATCTCCGCGCTGCCCACCGGGTGCTCGATCATCAACTCGTCACCATAGAACCTGTCAAAGGCCCACAGCGACTGAATCAGCATGAGGTTCATTGGAAACCACACCGGCCCGCGCCAGTTGGAGTTCCCACCGAACATTCTGTCCTGTGATTCGCCCGGCCAATAGTTCACCGAGTAGGACTTATCATCGACGTCAAAGTGAAAAGGATTGGCCCCGTAGGCCTTGCTCATGGAGCGCACGCCGTGATCGCTAAGCAATTGATCGGGATCACTTACTCGCTGCATGATCCGAACCAACCGCTCCACTCCCACTACGCCGAAAAGTCTGTGAGTGCCATCACCGCCCAGACGTTCGAGAATGGGTGCGAGCCAGGGGTAATCGGTGATGAATTCGGCCACTACTTCCCGCAAGGCCAATGATTGGGGATTGTCAGAGCGTCGGATACTGGTTGAGGCGAACAGCGGCACCAGCCCTTCAACAGACACCACGTCAAGAGGAACGCTATCGGAGTCGGTGCGGATCACATCGCGGTAGAAGCCCAAATCTTCACTCCACAGCGAAGCATCTGCAGTGCCCTCTTCTAAGGAGTGCGCGATCATTGCAAAGTCCAGAAGTAGACGCTGCACGTGGGCTAGAAGTCTCGGCTCGGTCAACGACAGGTAAGCAATAATCTCCAGGACATGCAGTGTGGTGGCGGCCATCCACGCTGTGCCATCAACCTGAATCAGGCGACCGCCGGTGGGCAGCGGTGAGTCGCGATTAAACACGCCGATGTTGTCAAGCCCGAGAAAACCACCACCGAATACACCTGCACCATCGGGGTCTTTTGTGTTGAACCAGAACAGCAGTTGCTCTATGTGTGAAGGAAGCATTTCGGCAAGGAAGTCATTGTGCGGTTGGTGATGTAGGTGCTCATCAATCACATGAATCATCCAGGTAGCCCAGGATTGAACCGGCGGATTCGAATCCGAGAAGTCCCATTCGTATGCGGGTACTTGACCATGGGGGTGCTGATATCGCACCGAGGTCATCAACCGCATTTGGTCTTTTGCGAACTCAGAGTCAATCAGTGCCATGGTCGCGTTGTGAAAGCCCCAGTCCCACGCTGCGTACCAGGGGTATTCCCAAGCATCCGGCATCAACACGATGTCGCGGTTGACGATGTGTTGCCAGGTGTGGTTGCGACCTGCCCATCGTTCGTTGGGAGGAGCAGGTTGATTCGGATCGCCGGTGAGCCATCGATGAACGTCATAGTGGTAGTACTGCTTGCACCACAAAAGACCTGCCAGCGCTTGTCGTTGGATCAGTGCGTTCTCAGCGCCGGCCATAATGGGGTTGAGAGCGGAGTAAAACTCATCTGCCTCATCCGCACGGGTGGTGAACAACTGTGCAATGTTGGCAAAGGGTTCGGGGTTTGGCTCTTGAAGCATCACCCAGGTGACTGTTTCGGTAGCCCCCGCGGCGAGAGTCAACTCGTGAATAGAGGCAACTTTGGTTCCCTCGCTCCTGTTGATTGCCTGCTCGTCTCCGTGCACGACAAATCGCTCCACGCCGTCCTTGGCGAAGGCGGATTCATTGGTGCTTGAGAAGAGTTGTTCGTTATTAGTCTCGTTTTCACAAAAGACGAAACTGCTATCAGACGACGATCTCGCTGTGTCGGTCGAATACCAATATTTTCGTTCAAGGGTGGGATGCTCAATGAGAACGTTTGCGTTGGCTCCCATAGTCATTCGCGGTTTGGTTGTTGTGTCTCCCCAACTCCAGGTGTTGCGAAACCATGCCTGCGGAAGAACGTGTAGGTGTGCGGTTTCCGCTGATCGATTGGTGACGGTGATTCGGCACGCGACCTCTTCAGCACTCATTTTTGCGTACTCGACTTGTACGTCGACATATCGGTTGGCACGCCATTCAGATTCGAGGGCGTCGAAGAGTTCGAACTCCGGCTCCTGGGCAGACCGTTGCGCGTTGGTGTCCACTAAGTCGGCATACGGAAACGCCGCGAGCGGGTACTTATAAACCATGGACGCATAGGCGTGACTGGGCACATTGTCGGTGTAGAACCAGTAGTCCTTAGCGTCTTCACCGTGGTTGCCCTGCGCATTGGTCAGGCCGAAAGGCCGTTCCTTAAGTCGGTCGTCGGCGCCATTCCATAACGCGAGGCCGAAGCACAGTCGCTGCTGGCTATCGCACCAACCCGCGAGACCGTCCTCATTCCAACGGTAGGTTCGGTGGGCTGCATGGTCGAAAGGAAAGTACGACCAAGCATCGCCGTCGGCGGAGTAGTCCTCACGCACGGTTCCCCAGGCGCGTTCGGAGAGGTACGTGCCCCAGTTGCGCCACGCTGGGTCAACAAGTCGTGTCTGCTCAACCGTGCCTCGGCGGGGAACCCCTGGCGTTGGCAGCGGCGAAGCTGCGGCGTCTTCTGGCGTCATGTGTCCAGTGTGCCGCTCCTACAGGATGCGATCGAGTAAGACACCAGCAAACCAGTCCTCTGCCTCGTCAGCGATGTGCACTCCGTCGGGTCTGATCACTGTGCCGTCCCGCTCCGCAGTTGCACACGGCGGACCGCCAGGGCAGAGAGCGTCATTGACGGTCACGATTCTTACGCGGTTCGATGCTGCAGCGACATTCCGCAGGGTGGCGTTCAACCATGCAAAACTCTGCAGCTGGTCAAGATCGTGGCTGCAGCCGCTGGCTTCATGATTGATGGAGCACGCACCGGCGGTTTCTTCAGCTTTGGGCACCGGTTCCACAATTACGAGTTCGTTTCCGCCTGACGTCAGTCGGTCTCGAGTCTCTGCGATAGCTGCTACGACTTCGCTCGCGTGCTCTTCACTCCCTGCGAGCAAGACGTCGCCGTTGTCGGTGCGAATGCCAAAGCGTTCTCTATTTGAATACCAAACAACGATGTCTGGCTGGTAGTTCGCAATGGCCTGTTCTTGAAGGTCGACGACATCGGTGCACCGGCGGGACCAGGAGAACGCATTGCCCTGGTCGTCGACCTGAAATAGACCGACTGCTGAGCATCCACCGAAAGCCAATGGCACGAGTTGAATATTGCGAAGATCGGCTTGATCGGCGAGGGCTGACATGAGTTCATTAGGAACAGAGTCGCCCACGACCAAGATCACCTTGTTCACGCCGACCTGTGAGCCCAAAATGTGATCGGGTAAGGCGACCGCGTCGTTGGTCGCGGCCTGAGTTTGTGATGCAGCGGCGCCTGTTGATACCAATAGTGATGTCAACACGAGGCCGACCGCCACGGGCAACGCGCGCCACCATGCGCGCGTATTGATGGGTAGGAACTCCCAGCCGCCGCGGCGGATCGGCACCTCCAGCAGATAAAACGAGGCTGTGGCCAAAGCGAAGGCTGCCGCAATGCGAATCGCATCGAGGGTGAGACCACCCCACGGAGTGCTTGCGGGGGTAAGCCAGAGGATGATCGGCCAGTGCCATAGATATAGGCCGTAGGAGATGCCACCCACCCAGCGAAGGATTCGGCTGCGCAGCAGGGGTCCACCTGGAGGGCGCCACAAGACCAACAGCACGATCAAACTGAGCGAGGCGATACTGAAGATGATTGAGCCGCCGCGATAGTAAGCCGTAGCCGTGGGGGTCAGCGTTGCCATCGCCCATGCCATGACTGCCGCCGAGGCAACGATCCCACCTGTCACAAGCCATCGCGGGGGAATAGCAGATGCCGCGCGACGTCTGCTGCGCGTGGACAGGTGGGCGACGGCGAAGGCGCCAAGGCATCCGATCAGGATTTCGTGAATGCGACTGAAGGTGCCCAGATAGGCGGTATTCATGTCTCCGGCCGCGGCCCACATGGCCATCGTGATGGCTGAACCGACTGCGAGCAGCGTCGTAAATAGGACCACCCAGCGCGCGCGCACGCGACGCACGACACACATTCCGATGAGGAAGGGCCAGAGTAGATAAAACTGCTCCTCAATGGCCAACGACCAGGTGTGCTGCAACACCGATGGATCACTCGCAGCTGACTCGTACGTGACTCCCTCTGCGATGAACACCCAGTTAGCGACCGAAAATAGACTGCCGATGCTCTGAGCACGCAGGTGTGCGATGTGATCCGGGTCGGCAAACCAAGCAGCCCAGGCCGAAACCGTGATGAGTAGCAGTAACAGAGCAGGTAGCAGACGCCGAGACCTTCGCGTAAAGAACTCAGCTACAGCGATCCGCAGGGGTCTCTCGACGGGAATGGCCAGGAGCAGGGTGGTAATCAAGAACCCTGACAGCACAAAGAACAGGTCGACTCCCAAGAACCCACCGGGTATCCAGAACCAGTCAAGGTGGTAGGCAAACACGGCCAGCACAGCAACGCCGCGAAGGGCGTCCAGGGCCGGAATCCGGGGGATGGGCCGCGCTGCAAGCGACGAGGATTGATGAGCGAACTGAACAGCCATCCCTTGGACCCTAACCCCGCTTTGGTGGTCTAAGGCAAGGCGACAAGCCGTGGGCAAACGGTCAAATGACCGCGGAATGGGGCTTGCCTGGCCGTCAAGTTGCGTCAATTCGTTGACGGATGCCGTTACGGGGGCAAAAATGGGGTCCGACGTGGGGGAAGGAGTCAGAAGTGGCAAAGGAGACAGCAGGATCCCCGGCTGCGGGCGCCGAGAGGTGGCGCGATCATAAGCGTTACCTGTGGGTGGTGGCTTTGGTCATGCCGTTGCTTCCATTCTTCGCGATTGGGCTCCATCAGTGGACTGGCCTTGGTGTGTGGTTGTGGCTGGGGCCGCTGGTCATTTTGGGCGTCGTGCCGATTGTTGACTGGACCGTTGGTCGTGATTCGGCCAGCGTGCCCGACGACATGATTGCAGCGCTGGAAGGTGACCGTTATTACCGGTGGCTGACCTATGCATTTTTGCCGCTTCAATACGCTGGCTTCATTGCCGGCATGTTCTACATCGCTCAAGGTGGCTTGAGCACCTGGGAAAGTATCGGCATGGCAGTCACGCTCGGCTTCATCGGCGGCCTTGGCATCAACACCGCGCATGAACTCGGGCACAAGCGCGATGATCACGAGCGATGGTTGAGCAAAATTGCACTGGCACAGTGCGCCTATGGTCATTTCTTCATTGAGCACAACCGTGGACATCATGTACGCGTTGCTACGCCCGAAGATCCGGCAAGTAGTCGCCTGGGTGAGAGTTTCTACCGCTATTGGCCTCGTACCGTTGGCGGGTCCCTCGCTAGTGCCTGGCGATTAGAACGTCAACGCCTCACGCGTCGAAAGGGCCACGCCTGGCGCCTGCGCAATGACGTGCTTAATGCGTGGCTGATGACCATCGTGCTGTGGGCGGCGATCATCGTGTTGCTGGGTCCATCCATGATTGGTTATCTACTCCTGCAGGCATTTATTGGTATCACATTGCTAGAGGCGGTTAACTACCTTGAGCACTACGGCCTGCTTCGGCAAGTGGTCAAGCATGGTGACCGCGAGCGCTATGAGCGTGTTGAGCCCCGGCATAGTTGGAATTCCAATAATGTGGCCACCAATGTGCTGCTGTATCACTTGCAAAGGCATAGTGATCATCACGCGCACCCCACTCGGCGATATCAAGCGCTGCAAGATGATGCTCAGGCACCGGTGCTCCCGACGGGCTATTCCGGCATGATTTTGTTGGCGCTAGTGCCGCCGCTGTGGCGTCGAGTGATGGATCCGCGCGTGATCGCCCACTATGACGGCGACGCATCGCTTGCCAATATCGCTCCGAAGAAAAGGCAGTCGATCATGACGCGCTATGCGCATACGGCTCCTTCGTCATCGGTGAAGCCAGCGATAACTGATGCGGGCGACTCGCAGGTGCGGCCAATGATGATTTGCTCCGTCAAATCAGCACAGTGCCCTGAGTGTGGCTACGTGTATGACTCGGCTGCGGGCGCAGTACGCGAAGGTTTCGCACCTGGGACACCGTGGAGTGAGGTGCCCGATACGTGGATCTGTCCAGACTGTGGTGTGCGCGACAAGTCCGACTTTCGCCCCGTTGCAGCCCGAAATTGACTAACGGGCCAGTTGTAGAACGGCTGTAACTACCGACAGAACGAATAGGCCGGCGGGTGGGACGTAGGTTGCCCCGGGGGTCTTAGCGCGAGCATGCGCAATGATGGCGCCAGCGAAGTACAACACGAAAGCGATCGCTGCTGCCTGGCCGAGAAATGGCACCCAAATACCGATGAGCAAGCCCAGCGCCCCGAGCACCTGAAGCACGCCCAGTTGAGAGGTTTGCTGTTTGGATAGGACGACGCTGTCCATGATTTCGGTGACCTGGTCGACCCTCTGTAGTTTCCCGAGACCGGAGGCAACATTGATGAGGCCCAAGAGAGTGGACATGATGATGAGGGCGATGGTCATGCCGTGTCCCTAGGTCATCACGTAAGAAACTCAATCGGCCGGTAGGGTCCGCTTGTGCGTGCGGTCGTGTACGAATCCTTTGGTGGTCCCCTCACCGTTGAGACGGTTGCAGATCCAATCTCGCCACCGGGTGGAGTGGTGATTCAGGTCGCAGCTACCGGACTGTGCCACAGCGATTGGCACGGCTGGCAAGGCCATGATGAAGACATCACAGTGTTTCCCCATGTGCCTGGGCACGAACTAACCGGCGTGGTCGTTGACGTCAGCTCAGCCGTCACGCGTTGGCGGCCTGGAGACCGCGTCACATCGCCATTCGTTCTTGGCTGTGGACGTTGCCTCACGTGTGAATCGGGCGACCATCACGTGTGTCCTGATCAATGGCAGCCGGGTTTTCACGGGTGGGGTAGTTACGCGCAGTTCGTTGCATTGCCGTTCGCTGACACCAACCTCGTGCGCGTACCGCCCGCAATGAGTGACGCGACGGCGGCGAGTCTTGGGTGCCGCACCGCGACCGCGTACCGGGCGGTCGTGCACATTGCCAAGGTTCAGCCTGGTGAACAGGTGGTTGTGCACGGATGCGGTGGCGTGGGTTTGGCGGCGGTGATGGTTGCCCGTTCGTGTGGTGCGCGCGTGACAGCTATTGATCCGTCGCCGGTCGCGCAGCGTCTCGCACTCGACGCTGGTGCTGCCCTGGCGCTGGCGCCAGGGCCAACGACGGTGGCTGAAGTCGTGGAGGCCACCGATGGCGGCGCCCATGTGTCTATCGATGCGATTGGTGATCCGCAAGTGGCCCGCGACAGCATTCTGGGCCTTCGGCGTCGGGGTCGACATGTGCAGGCTGGGTTGTTACCCGGTGGTGCCGACATCCCGATGGGCCGAGTAATCGCATGGGAATTAGCAGTATTGGGTACCCACGGTCTCGCTGCACACGATTATCCGGAATTACTCAGTGACGTAGATGCGGGGAAACTTCGGCCGGATCTCTTCGTCACCCGTTCGCTGAGTCTCGATGAAACGCCACGTGCTCTGGCTGCAATGAACTCCGCGGAACACCCAAGCGGTGTCAGCATTATTTGGCCGAACGGATCGCCAAGGTTGTAGCCACGATCGATCTACTCGTTGGGCCAATCTTCGAGGGTCGAGAGAAACATGGCGCGCACCTTGTCGACCTGCTTGGTCAGGTTGGCTTGAGTCCATTTTTTCGTTGACACCGGTGGCAGTACGGCCACCTGCAAGGTGCCGGATTCGAGTAGTGGCACATGAGCCGGCATGAGTTCACCGGCATTGCGAATAACTACCGGCACCATCGGAACATCAGCCTGCATCGCAACGTGAAAGGCGCCCTTTTTGAAAGCGCCAAGCCGCGGTGTGGCCGAGCGCGTGCCCTCCGGTGCCATGGCTAGGGAGCGCCCTTGCTTGAGCGCGGCAACAGCGGGAGCTAGAGCCTTCTTTGCTTTATCCGTGTTGGCGCGATCAACGTAGGCGACGTCGGCCAACCAGCCCAGCGGTGCAAACAGCGGATCAGTCCGTAGTTCTTTCTTGGCGACGCCGGTAAAGTCCTGGCGTAGCAGCGCTCCCATGATGAGCACGTCAAGTTGGCTTTGATGATTAAAAACAAAGACAGCTGGGCGTTGGCGCCAAAGGTTATCCTGCCCCGCAACATCAAGCGTGATTCCTGCTGCAGCGAAAGCAAGTTCGGAGCCTATTGATGCGGTGAGTTCGAGTGCTGTGCGTCGGTTTCGATTAAGCAAACCCATGCCGACGCCAACGGCAACACCGGTTCCAGCGGCTGCCAACGCAGCCGTGGTGCGCAGCACTGAGGTCGGTGTAGGTCGGACTGGTCGTTGTAGTCGAGCGATCGGCCAGTTGCGCTCCTGTGCAGTCTTGATCAAGTCTCCATCGGGATTGAGTGGGCGTGGGTGCCCGACCGTAGCTAGGTAGTAGACATCTTCCCCACCGTTGCCGTAGGCAAAGGATTGCGAGAGGTCTACGTCGTTCTTCTCGGCGAACCCCTCCACGGCAGCCGCCTTGTTGACCCCCCACAGGATCGGGCCTAGGACGCGGCCGGTCAAGGCGCCATCAACCACCTCAACCTGCGTGCACAGAACATTGTCGATGCCGAAATCTTCTGCTGCGGATGCCACTTGAAAACTTGTTGCCGACGATGCCATCACGATCGTGTGGCCGCGGCGCCGGTGTGCGGCGATGAGGGCACGAGCCTCGGGGAAAACCGTAGATGCGATGGCTGACTTGAAGACACGCTCACCCATGGCCAGAACCGCTTGTTCATCCTGGCCCGCCAATGAGCCAACACCCAGGTTCATCAGGCGATCCACATCTTGCCCGCGGGCCTCTACGTTGACCGTTTGGACCACAGCATCGAGGAGTTGCCGTGCATTGACCTCTCGTCGTCGAAGACGATCTTTGAAGAAAGCCACCGCCGAGTAGCCATCGATCAGCGTGCCGTCGAAGTCGAAGAATGCGCCAATGTGAGGCCCAGCCGGTGAGTCGTCCACCTCAGCGATGAGTGCCGTGATGTCGTCAATGTGCACTTGGGTTCGAACCTCCGCGCGTAGATGTTTCGTGGTGAGCGCTGATCACATCAGCGCATCTGGATCAGGTCGGCAAAGTCAGCATCATCATCTCCTAGTTGCGCCAAGGCGGCCTTGCGAACCAGCGCAATGCGTCGAACGATGCGCGAGAGGTCGGTCGCAAGGGACTTGCGCTGGGCTTGCAGCTCTTCGGCGCCAACGCCCAGGAGGCCCCGGTTGTCGGCGAGTTTGAGTGCGCCTTGCATCAAATCGCGCGAAATGGACTCCGGGGAATGCAACCGATGCTGGAGCCAATCCTGGTGAGCGATGCCCAGACAGTCGGCCACGACCACGTCTTCATCGATGGGTTCGGCGGGGTCGCAGTTTGCCAGGTACTCGGCAACGACCGCATAGCCTTCAAGGATCGGGCCGATGACTCGGTGTGACAGGAAAAGTGAGGTGCTGTCCAACGACCTGATCACCTGGTGCACATCGAGAGCTTCGTCTTGCCATCCCGGTCGGGCAATGTCGATTTCGTGACGAATTCGTTCAGCGAAGTCGCGCTTCCGAGGAAAAAAGAATTCAAATTTGAGCAGGTCTCGAAGGTCGAGAGCATATTGCCAGGAAGCGTCAACGACGTCATCTACTGGATCGGCTGCAGCGGCTAGCAGTGCGTTCTCAGCGATCGCTCGATAGACAAACCAGTGGGCCACAGTATTTCGATAAAAGGCAGCTTCATGTTGACGGCCGCGAGCTACCGAATACACCACTTCGGGCCCCCCGGCATAGGCCTCCACGACCCCTTCGCGCTGCAATGTGGCCAGGGCCCCCTGCAGTTGGTCTGGAGTAGCGAGATCGATGTCAGTGGTGAGCGGCAATTGACGCATACGGATATACACCAACAGTGGTTCAACGACGCCCAGTAGTTCCGCGAGCGAAAGTGCTCGACCCTCGTTGTCGAGCAGCGCGAAGGTAACGAGGGCGGCCGGTGTAATGGGTGTCGCGTCGTTGATGCGATGAGCGATCTCGAAGGCAACGCGGGGTACGACTGAGGTGGAAGTATGTGTGCCCGCGCGCTCGTGAGCATCGTCGAGGGCATCAGAAAGTCGCAGTGGTTCGCCGAAGCGAAGATGGGCCTGACCGCGGCGCCGGGATTGAGCGCGCGCGAAACTCACGAGCCACCGCAAGCTCTCCGGCGTCTTTGCCCCACCGCCATCCTCGCTGGAAATTGCGCCGACCTCATGTTGCTGGTCATAGACGATAGAAACGGGCACTAGGTAGACGTCACTCGCAGGAGTAGATGTGTCCTGGAGCGTGTCAATGTTGTCTCGATAGGCATCGACGTTTTCTCGATATGCATCGATCAGATACTTCAACACCCCCATGCGTGGTGGACGCAATTTTCCGGTGCGGGTGCGCCCACCTTCGAAGTACCACTCAAGATTGGCCCGGTCGTGAATCAAGAACCCGAGGAATAGCCGCAACATCGCCGGATACACCGGGTCTTCGCGGGTGTTACGTCGAATGAAGATGAGCCCAGAGCGCTTGGCGATGAGTGTGGCCGGCCACATGGCTAGGTTGATTCCACCCAAGATGTAATTGTTGGGCAGGCCGCCTTGCTCCAGTACGCGCCGCAACACCAGCGGGTCAAGATAGGAGCGGTGATTAGGCAGGAACACCAGCGTGTGATGTTCGCTGAGCGCTCGGAGTTTGGGAAGGTATTCGGTGGCGCCGTCAACCGTGTAAGAGCGTGACATCCACTTTCCGAATGCATCCCAGATGCGAATCGGCTGGGTTTGCATGGTGGCGATCATCTCGTTGAGCGCGTTGATCGCTTCAGCTTCGATGTCAGGTAGTGGCCGTCCGGTGTCGCGAGCGAGGGTCGCCACCTGCGAAGCGAATCGCGCTGAGGAGGCAATGGTGTCGATGTTGACTGCCACGATGACCTCCCTGAGTCCTTTGAACGGCCCCACCATGTGCGGCCCTCACATGGTTCACCCTAGGTGGCTGCGGGGTGACCGGGGGGTGAAATGGAGTGCTCTAACCTGATCGTGATGCCAACCTCGCCCCATTACCTCAGTCACCCTGCCTACCTGCCCACCACTAAACGTCGTCGCGGGCGGGTGACCCGACGCCAGGCCTCAGCCTTGATGGCCGGATCGGACTACCTGGTTGGCCTGGATGCGTGGGCTGATCTCAACGCGCGGATCGAGCAGCTAACCGGCTCTGCCCGCGGCTACATCGTCGACGTTGGCTTCGGATCTGCTGATCCTGTGCTGGACATGGCACGGCACAACCCAGCACAGGTTGTCGTCGCCGTTGACGTGCACACACCCGGTGTTGGCGACCTTATCGCCGGCATTTCAGAAGGCGATGTTTCGAATGTCGTCGTGATCGAATCCGACGTGCGGGAGGTGCTGACGCGGCTTCATGTCGGTTCGTTGGCGGGGGTACGCACTTTCTATCCGGACCCGTGGCCGAAGAAAAAGCATGAGTCTCGTCGCCTCGTGACCGAAGCCTTCGCTCGTGAGTTGGCCGCAAAAGTGGAGCCAGATGGTTGGTGGCATTTGGCCACCGATTGGTTGCCCTATGCGGAGCACATGAAGGCTCAGATCGTAGCCTCTGGTTGTTGGCAGGGCGGCGTCGTGGATCGACCGGAATGGCGGCCGGTAACCAGGTATGAACGGCACGCTATCGCTGCAGGGCGTGACTCAATAGATTTGTGGTTTGTGCGGGATCAATCGTGAAATTTCAACCAGGGGAGCAGCCGGCGCGTTTGAAGCGAGGCGATGTGATCGACCTGGAAGTGACCGCCGTTGCCCACGGTGGGCTGTGTGTGGGGCGATTCTCCGGACAGGTTGTGTTCGTTCGACACACTATTCCCGGTGAACGGGTGCGGGCTCGAGTTGGCGATGCACCCAGTCATGGACGTTTTGTTCGCGCAGATACCGAGGCAGTTTTGCGTTCATCGCCGGACAGAGTGTCACCACCGTGTCCGTATGCGGGAGTGTGCGGGGGGTGTGATTGGCAGCATGTGTCTTTGGCGGCACAGCGCCAACTCAAGGCATCCGTTGTGCGCGAACAGCTTGCCCGGGTGGGTCAGGAGGATCCGACACGGTGGCTAGACCTCGTTGTCGAGCCCGTGCCTGGCGATGATGAAGGACTCGGGTGGCGCACGCGCATGCGTTATGCGGTTGATGCGCGAGGACGCGCTGGACTGCGTGGCTATCGTGCCAACGACGTTGTTCCGATTGATACCTGTCTCATTGCTGCGCCAGGAGTGCGCGACTTACAGATAACGCGGCGAGATTGGGTAGGACGCAAGGAGGTGACGGCGGTGGCACCTTCGGCCAGCACGGCCGTGGCCATTCCCGACGCGAGACCTGGCGTGGCGAAGGTGCGAGAGGTCGCCGCAGATCGGGTATGGCGGATGGATGCAACAGCTTTTTGGCAGGTGCATCCGGGTGCCGCCGACACGTTAGTAGGCGCGGTACGTGAGGTGCTGAACCCGCGCGGAGGTGATCATCTGCTCGATTTGTACTCCGGCGTGGGTCTCTTTGCGGGAGCACTCGCCGATGATGTGGGTGAGATGGGCCAAGTGGATGCAGTGGAGTCAGATGCTGTGGCTGTACGCAGTGCGCGTCGGAATCTGCACGATGTGCCTCAGGTGCGAATCCATGGCGAATCGGTCGACCGATGGCTTGGCCGCGGGGGTGTTCAGCACTGTGATCTCATCGTGCTAGATCCGCCGAGGTCGGGGGCCGGCAAGCGAGTGATGGCGAGTATTTTGCAGTTACGGCCGCGAGCGATTGCTTATGTGGCGTGTGATCCGGCCTCGTTGGCACGAGATATTGCCACCGCGAAACGAGTGGGGTGGCGGTTGTCATCACTTCGTGCCTTTGACGTTTTTCCGATGACCCACCACGTGGAGTGTGTGGCCCTGCTGGAACCTCAGGCTCCAGCAGGGCACCTGACCTAGATGGTGGCGATGGCTTCGATCTCCAGCATGAGGCCTGGCAGTGCGAGTGCCGTGACTTCAACGGTGCTGTCGGCTGGGTAGGGAGCGGTGAAGTACCGGTCGCGGCACTCGAGAATGTGGCCGAAGTGTGAAGTGTCAGTCATAAAGATGGTGACCTTGGCGACCTTGGCGAGGCTGCTCCCCGCGGCTTCAAGCACCTTGGCCAGATTGTCGAATACGCAAGCTGCTTGCGCCTGGAAGTCGCCCTCGCCGACAACCTGGCCGTCGGTGCCTACGGCGGCTTGGCCAGACACAAAGATTAAATCGCCAACCCGAGTAGCCTGGGAGTACTTGAAGTCTGCATCCCAGGTGTACGGGCTGGGGATTCCAACGACGTCGGTCATAGGGGGTCCTTTCGAGGGTGGGTAGCGTGGTGGTCATGTCCGCCGAAGACTCGCTACGACGTCAACTTAAGTTCTCCTTCGTGCTTCAGGTTATCGGAGCCGTGCTGTTCGCGGTTGCTTTCGTGATTCGCGCCTTGATCTATGGGCTGGAACTCACGACGTGGTTGTTCGCGCTTGGTTGTATCGGCATCTCAGCTATTGCGGTGTGGACCCGAAAACGACTCCAAGAATTGGATTGACTGGAAAACAGGCACCTGCTAACTGCTCGTGATGATGCCGATGGCGCCGCTAGCCAGAAACCATGCGCCGATAACGAGACACATGCCGCCCACAATCTTGAATTGATGATCGACGGTGAACCGGTAAGCGCGCTTGAGTGTGGGAACGACGCGGTGACCAAAGACCAGCCGCAACAGGATCGGCCCCAACACCGGCAGTAGCGCAAGGGAATACAGCAGCACGAAAACAAGTGCGCGCCCGACGATGTTGGCTGGCGATGTCGCGATGTCATGCAATGCGGGAATAAGGACCGCGAATGACGAGACGTCCTTAATGCTGAGCGCGAAGGCCACGACGAAGAAGACCCAGATGCGCGCATCGGTGACGTAATGCTGAACCCGCACCTCCATACGCTTTTGCAGATCCAGGTGGGGACGCAGCAGCCAGGCACTACCGAGCAGTAATGCGAGGCCAATTCCGATACGAAGGGCATACCCGATGGGGGAGTCGCCAAGGCTGTTGTCGACGGGCAATTGAGAGAATCCGGCGAGGACCAAGATGCCGATGCCAAGAAAGGCGGTTGCTCCCCCGAGGGCTACCGCGACGGCACGCATGCGCCATGGGTCTTGTGCAACGGTGAGTATCTGCAACGCAGCGAGCATGGGTGTCAATGCAGCGGCAAGCCCAAGTGGGATCGCCTCGAGCGCTAGCCGCAGCAGGTCCACACCGGCTATTCAACCGTGCAGGCCTGCCGACGCGTGTGCTGGTGGGCATGTGGGGTGGAACTCCCCCAGATCGATGCGGTTAGGGCATCATTAACAGATGCGTGTCCCCCCAAAATTGCGCACCGTCGTGTGCGCCCTGCTTATCTGTGCGGTGCCGTCGTCGGTGGGTGCTATTGCCACCGGCTCAACCGCTGCCGGAGCGGAATTAAGCGCTGCGGCCGCATCAACCAGCGCCTATGCGGTAATCGGTTCACTTGCCGTCGGAGGAAATGCTGACCTGGTTTATATTTCCGGCGGCAATACGGCGTCGACCGCTGACGATTCGATCTACGTCGCCTTTGATGACACGCTCGTGACCTATCCACCGCTTGCTACATCCGCCAGCCCATCTACGACCTTGGGATTTGGCGCCGCCGTGACAGCAGTGGCGGTGACGGATGACTCGCTATACGTCGGTGTTGCCGAACTGTACGTCGGTGGTGCGTTGATTTCGTCGGCTCAGATCCAGTTGTTTGCGGTAGGTGCGCAGGATCCCGCTGTACCCACCGCATTAGCCAACCTGTCTTCGTCTGCCTCGTCCATCGCGGTGGGTGGCCAGGGCACGTCGAGTCTCCTCGATGACACCGTCTACCTGGTGGCCTATAACGGCATTAACGGCATTAGCCAGTTGACGCCCACTCTTGATGACTCGTCGAGCGTCCTGTTCTCCTCGGATAATGTGCAGCCAGGAACCGTGCTCGTGTCGGGCTCAGGCACCACATCGACATCCGACGACACCGTCTATGTTCGAGGGAATGGCTTTGGGAGCGGAGCACTCATCGCGCTGCCGCCAGCTCTTGACGATTCGGTCTGGCGAGATCCGTTGGGTGCTGGGGGTAGCGATCTCACCCTGTGGGATGACTCTTTGATCGCGGGCAGTTACAACGGCATGCGCATCATTAATGCTCTCGATTTGGATGACAGTGTTCGGGCTCCGCTAGCCGGTATGGAAAGCGCGGTTAACTCCTCAAACGTGATCGCAACGATTACCTACGGGGGTGGTTACGTTCCCCGGAAGGTGGGCATTATTGATGGGACTGACTTGAGCCTCGTGACCCAACTTGACCTTGGGTATTCAAATTCGGGGAGCGGCTCGATTGCCGCCGCTGCCGATGGCAGTTTCTATGTTGCCGGTGACACACCTGTGGTCAGTATCGTGGATTCTGTCACCGCCGGATCAATGTCTCCAAGCAGTGGAGCCTCCACCACGCAGGTCGTCCTACCCCTCGTGACGGCCAGTGGTCGGCTGATGGATGACAGCACGGTGACTTCGGTGAATTGGGGGAATAGTGCCGTCGCGTTCACCCGGGTGCCCGGGCAAAATGCGGTGCAGGTGAGTGCGCCGGCAATCTTTGGATCGGTTGCTGTGAGCGTGGTTCTCAACGGTGGAGATGAACTCGCTATGGGCACGTTCACGTCAACGGATGTTCCAGCCCGACCAGCTTCGTCGCCGCTTGATGTCGTCGCGGTAGCTGGTGAGCAGCAGGTTGATGTGTCATGGTCGGTGCCAGCAGATTCAGGCACATTCCCGATCACGAATTATCAGGTGTCCTCCACGTCAGGCAATGAGGGTTGTTTAGCATCCGCTCCGGCAGTGACATGTGTGGTGTCCGGGTTGGCTGATGGTACGTCGTATTCGTTTCAGGTGCGGGCGTTGAATGGCGCCGGTTGGGGGCCGTGGTCTGCTACTTCTGATCCGGTGACGCCTCCGGGGGTGACGATCCTGATTACGGGTTCTCGGGGTGACGTGCGTGGGAAGCCAGGTGTGGTTGTCACGGGCACGTCGACCGGTTTGGGCATGGGTGCAGTGTTGCGGCCAAAGGTGAAATTAGCGGGCGAGGCTTCCTACACCCAGGGCACCGCGTCGATCCTGGTTGACGAGGATGGCGCCTTCACGTGGCAGCGTCGCACCGGTAAGAAGGTCTATGTCTATGTGCAGACCGAAGACCGCACGGCACGGTCCAACCGGGTGGCCATTTCGGCCGGGTGATTGTGTTGAAGTGGCCCTGAGCGTCATTGCAGTGAAAAATTCGCAGACGCTGCGCACATTCGTTGTTTACTGACGAGGTTGCAAGTCGACCATGTCGATGATCAGTTGCGTATCAACGTGCCAGTCAACGGGCACTTGCACGGTTTTCTTGTTCACCTTGTAGCCAATCAGGCGGTGCTCGAGTTGTTGGAGGACCTCGGTGTCAAATGGAGCAATCAGCAGGTGCCGTGCACTAGCCGACACACCAAAGACGTAACTGCCACCTAGAGTGAACATTGGGTTGTTCCACGCAAGTTTCCAGTAACCCGATGGATATTTAGTCGCGAGGACGCGCATGATGGCGCGTACCGTGTCCTGCTTGATCTCATCAAGTGACGCGAGGTAACCCTCGATGCTGTCAAAGCGATGGGCACTGAGCGAGCCGCGCGAGTACAACACCAGGGCATTCGCGTGCGCACGACTGAAGCCGTGGTTTTCTTGGAGGCACGCCATCTGCTCCGGATACTTCTGACCCTTCAGTTCGGCCATAACGCCAAACCAGTACGCCATGGGTTGCCCATGCTTCTTCTCGATCGCCGGGAAGTATGACGTGCGATCAGGATTAGTCGCCACGGCGACAGAGTAACTGCCAGGTGTGCGCGTCACCCCATAATGGACGCGTGACTCAATCCAGCGACGACCTCCATTGGCCCATCTCATTTACCGCCCGATATGGGAGCGGCCTTGACCGAACCATCAGTTTTGGCGGAGGCGGTGTGTTTTTCGTCGCATGGCAAATTGGCTACTTGAAGGGGTTGTCCGATGCTTCGGTGACGCTGCAAGGAGCCGAACGCGTGGTCGGCACATCGGCGGGTTCCGTTGTTGCGACATTGTTTTCAGCGGGGAAAGCCGCCTCGTTTTTTGATGAGTTACACCTGCTGGCGAAGGTGCCGCAGTTGGTCGCGGCTCTCGCACCAGCCGGCGACCTACACGACAGTCAACTGCGAGCGATTCAGACGTTTGAAAGCGCCACATCCGCAGAGGCGGCCACAGTTCGTGAAATCGGACGAGCGGCGCTCGCAGCTCATACTCCGTCTCCAGAGTCCATGCAGCGCAACATCATGCTTGTTGTTCGCAAAAAGCATTGGCCGTCTGACATTTTGCACGTAAGTACGGTTGATACGTATACGGGTGATCGATGCATCATTACGGGTAGCGCTGATGTATCGGTATCGGCGGCGCTAGCTGCCAGTACTGCTATCCCGGGAGTCTTCGCTCCCCAGCAGATCAAGGACCGAAAATGTATGGACGGTGGAACCAGCGGGACAGGTACTCAACTGGATTTACTGGCCGGCTCAACTCGGGCCCTTGTGCTGTCCTTGCGGAACCCCGAGACGAAAACCCAAAGCGGCATGACGCAATCACCGACTGCCAGTAAGGAAGAGATGCGCGCCCTTCAGGCCAGTGGCACTCGCGTGTTTACTGCCTCACCCACGACGTTCACCCCAGAGGATCTCATGGCACCAACCGCGGTTGGCAAGGCATTGACGATGGGTCGCGAGCAGGGCCAGGCAGACTCCGAACGAGTCGGTAAGTTCTGGTCTGCCTAGCCGCTGCCTCCTACCAAGATGCCTTGTATTCGTGACCGCCGCCGGCATTGATCTGCACGTCGATACTGCACTCATCGTCGGCCCAATCGGTGCCCGAACCTGCGTTGATTGTGCAGGTCAGAGAGCCGCTGCCACCGGACACACTCACGGTGCCACTCAAGGTGGCATCAAGGGTGCTCGCAGGCTTGTTCACATTCATCGAGTATTCCAGCGACACATTGAAGTAGGGGTGCCGATTGAACTTGTGGAACCAGAACTTCCACGAAGTGCTTCGTTCGAACGTGAAGGTCACCCCACCGGCCAAAATATCCGTCGATGAGTCGTAGTCGAGATCGAAGGTTTGGGTGATGGCCCCGTGGCTGTAGTCGTACTCGAAATGCAAAGTATCGAGATCGCCACAATTGATGGAGATATCACCGACAAAGCTCAACGAGGTCTTCGACGCCATCGACATCAATCCGCTGGTGTCTGATGTGAAGGTTCCGCACTCACCCGCACCAAAGGGAACATCCATCACGATGTCGAAGTCGAATTCCTCAAGATCGAATCCGCCACCAGCCCACGACCAGTCCGAGAGTGAAGCAGATCCGTCGAGCCGCAACTCGTCTTCGTTGACCAACAGGTCGAAGGAGCCGTCGAAGTTACCCGCCGAGATCGCCATGTCGCCAACAAACGTAATTGAGTCATCGGTGGTCGACTGATAGATGCTCAGTTCCATATCCTGGAAGTCGATGCCGCCAACAGTGATGTCGGCGATGCTGAGATCTTCACTGAAGACCGGACCGTCTGCATCTTCAGTGATCATCAGATCGAAACTCAGTGAACCGTCGCCCAATTCGCCATCGAAGGACACCGAAGCGCCCTGTGCCAGCGTGTACGAGCCAACCTGGCAGCCCTGAGCAGCAAAACTGATGGCAAAGTCATTGGCTGTGAAGACGCCTTCGCCAAGGGACACACCCGAGTCACCTGTCGTTGAAAAATCAAAGAGGAAACAAGGATCATCTTCACTGAAGTTGATTGCCATGTCGCCCTTGATCCAGTCGGTGCCGGTCATGACCTGTGACATCTTGGTCGGATCTTGGTACAACGTTGCACTGACGCCAAGACCGGGCACGCCATCGCTGAAGTCGACTTGAGCGCTTGCCGCCCACAGGTGAGCGCCGGGAATACCGAATGCCTCATCCCACAGGTAGACGTAGCCAGAGTCCGGGTGGGGTAAAGCAGTGGTGATGCCGTCGGGTGCGGGCGTGCCATCAGAGATGGTGATCGAGTCCACATCCAATGGCACCGATGACCCTGAGACAAACAATTGCACCCGCAGTGAAGTCAGATCGGTGGAGCCGACCGTGTAGGACACGGACACTGGCGTCCAAGCATCGCCGACACTGAACGACGAGAGGGTGGGTGTACCGGCTGGATCACCCAGACCCACCTGGCCCGTTACTAGATCGGTGCTTGAACTAGAACGGACATAGGCCGTGGCAATCCAGGTGGTGCCGGCTGAGTAGACACCGCCAATATCGTCGCTGGCGGCCATGTCGTAGTAGGTCGAGCCGGACCCCGAACCGACGTAGTCCAATTCCAGATAGCTGGAGCCTGACTGCGCGGACGCGCCGTCATAAACAATCGTCTGCGTGACGGCAGGACTTGATGCAATCCACATGTTCGACTGCATCGTGACGTCATCGAGGTAAAGCATGACCCCGGGTGTTTTGGAGACCACCGCCACGGTGAAACCGGTGTGGCCCGCCTGGGCGATGGTCATTGGAATGCTCACGCTCTGCCAGGTGTCATCGGCGGTGAAGTTCTGCGCCCATTGTTCCTGGGTGCCACCGATGGTCGAGACCTGAACTGTCCCCTTGATCTGCGTGGTTGGCGATGATGATCGAACCCATGCGTTGACGCTGTACTGATCGCCAACGTTCGAGGCCTGATCGACGGTTTGCTTGACTCCGGTGCTGCTGGAGCTGGAGGTCGTCGTGAATTTCATCAGGCCATAGCTGCCGTCATGTGCATTCGCCGGATCATCGACAACCTGCCACGTCACGCCGCTGCCAGCAGCTGTCCAGGGGTCGCTTTGGTTGATGATCAGGGGAGTGATCGTCAGTGCATCAACATCGAGTTGACCGCTGCCGTTGAGAGTGATCTGCGGTGTCAACGAGGTAGCGTCTGACTGTGCTTGCAAGGTCACCTGCACCTTGGTCCAGTCTGCCGTTGCCGTAAAGCCGACGCCGGTCCCCTCGCCTGCACTCGTGCCTAAAGCGATCCTCCCGGGCAGATTGATTCCGGTTGTCGAACGTACGTAGGCCGTGAGTTCATACGAGGATCCGGCCGCCACATCAATGGCATCACCATCGGTGTCTGCGGTGATCGTGTCGGTGACGCCGCCGCCCTGAGCGGAGGTGTTGAAACGCAGGTAGTTCATTCCGTCAACGGCGTCTGAGACCCCATCGATGATCGTGATTGATGCACGACCACTACTGGGTTGGAGCGCAGACCAGGAATCCACGTCGCGGCTTTCCACGTCGTCGATTGCCAAAGTCGCTCCACGAGGAAGGCTGATTTGGGTGCGGAGGGACACCGCGGTGGTCTTTTTGATGGGAAGGCTGATGTACACCTGTTGCCACGAGCTGGTGGCAGCGAAGCTGACCGAATAGGTATCCAGCGATGCGCCGTTGGCATCGTAGGTAGTCAACGCTGCCGAGCCATTAACCGTGCCGGCGGGCGCAAGTACCCAGAATGACATCTCATGTGCCGTACCCGAAACCGGTGTGTAGGAGTCGTCATCGAGATAGATCGATGAGCTGCCCGACCCGTTGTTGACCACGGATAGATAGTTGTTGCCGCTGTGCGCGGCATTGGCGTCGTCTATGGCAATGATGCTGACCGGGCCACTCGAGCTGGGGAAGGTCCAGTCGTCGACGGGACTGAGACCGGACTCAATGACGGATACGTTGTCGACATACGCAACCTTCGTACCCTTCGTATTGGTATTGCTGATGGCAATCTGGATTAGTCCTGCTGTTGTCGTGATGGGAAGGGTCAACAGCACCTGCTGGTAGGCCGTTGTCATGGCAACCGTCGTCGAAGTGCTGTTCGCGCCACTACTTAAGGTGATGGTCACGTAGTTGCCCGTCGTACTTCCAGCGACATACACGCTTGATTTCCAAGTCGAACCCAAAGCCGGCGTGACCGTACTGGCGTAGCTGGCGGTTGTCGTGCAGTTTTCGACTGGTGCGAGGAGCAAAGAACCGATCGAGCGGTAGGCGACCGACGGATCACTGGACACAACCGCGCTGTCATCTGTTACCGAGGAGCAGTCAGACTCCATGACCCAACCAATCGGTGCGGGGGGCGCGCCGACATCACCGGTTTGGGTGGAGGTAGTGCCCTGCACTGTCACGGTGACGTCATCGACATAGATCGGGGCGGCTTGACCGCCATCGATATTGACGGCGATGTAGAGGTTCTCGGTCCCTCCTTGCAGCGTGCGGGTGACAGAAACCTGTTGCCAAGTGGCCGTTGCGGTGAAGTCATCCTTACTCCACCCGGAGGCCTCGCCGATGCGTAGGTCGCCCGATACTGCCTTGCCGGGGGTCATCACCCAGCCGGTGATGGTGGCCGTAGATCCGGCAGCGGGTGGCTCATCGAAGGTGTACACCGCCTGGGATCCTTGGCTGTAATTGATAATCGCCAATGAATCCGTGCCCGAGTACGCCTCATTGTCAGAGACCGCAACCGTGGTTGACCCCACCGGATTCCAGGGCACTTCCTGGAGTACCTGGTCGTCAAGGTAGAGCTGATTGGCGCTCGTTGAGGTGATGGTGAGTCCAGGACGAAGATCGCTGTGATCATCGTCAGCCACCGTCAAGCTCACGGCAACCTGGGTCCATGTTGTACCCACGGAATAGGTGGTCGACACGCTTTCATCAGCGTCATCAGCATCGGCACCAGCGGCATCCAGGGTGAGTGTGCCTGACACGGTGCCGCTGGAAGCGCGCATCCAGGTGGAGTAGGTGTAGGTCGCACCCTGGGTGGGTGTCTCACCGGTCGAGTACTGGAAGGGGGCGCCCGAAACGCTGTTTGCTGACAGGATGGCGTAGCCCGAGCCCTCGTAAGCGAGGCCGTCGCCCCACTTGACCTCGTTGGGTGTAGATGTCGTGGACTGTTGGCCGGTTTGGTTCGCTAGAGAGTAGATGCTGACGTCGTCCCAGATGAATCCGTTGTCCTGATTATTACCGCTGCCCACTTGGCCGAAGACGCCGCCGGGCGGGGAGGTGACCTGGATGGATACGGAGTTGACGTATTCGTTGGAGTCCGCTTCGGTCACGTAGGCGGTGACGTAGCCATCAACTGCGGTGAGGCGTACCTGATACCACGTGCCACGGTCTACCTTTCCGATTGTTGCGAGCTTCGTCGAATTGCTCTTGCAGTTCTTGTAGAAACCGCCATTGCCGTCATTGGTGTGTAGGGAGAAGCAGTATCCGGTCATGGTGGAGTAGTTGCCATCGAGCCAGAATCCAAAGTTGGCATCTTGCGAGTTGTTGCCACTGGCGCCTTGGAAACGTACCTTGTAAGAAATATCGAAGTCACCGGGTGTGTAGCCGGTGTCGAGCCCGTACAACATCCAGTTGTAATCGTTGTTGGATTGGAGTTGGCTCGGGTAGGAAGAGTTGATTTTCAGGCCGCTGGAGTACCCCGATATGAAGGGGGTGCTGGACAGGCTGTCAAACGTCGCCACCACGTTAGGCCGCCATACCGTCGGCAAGCTGGCTGCAGACGTGGTGGTGGTGATGGAGAATTCGACCGCATCGATTTGTACCGACGTGCCGGAATTTTTGGGCACCAGAGTGACCTGTAGTGAGTCACACCCAGAGTTGTTTCCTGGAGTGGTCATCGATGCCGTTGCCTCAACCCAGGTTCCGCTCGTCGCCGTGACCGTGGCTCCTTGCGTGGCTGTCACCGTTGAGGTGCAGTTGGAAGGCGTCAAAGAGATGAGGAAGGGTGCTGAACTCGAGGTATTCGATGTCACCCACGCCGACACACTGATTCCGTAGGAAGCAAGACGCATGGGAATGATTTGGGTAAGTCCTTGAGTGGTGTTGTTGCTGACAGAGTTATTGGAAAGCACAGCCAGGGTGCTGCCTTGATCTGTCGGCCCTACCGCCGTGCCCTCAGTCGTAGTGGCGGTGAAGGAACTGGAACTTGTTTGCCAGCCGAGCAGGCTGCCGTCATTGTCTTCGAAGTCACCGTTCACCAGCAGTTGTGTTGACTCGAAGTCACCGTTGGCCAGAATGTTTCCTGAGGAGCCGTCTTCGAAGTCACCGTCGGTCAACACGTTGAGGTTCATGCCGTCTTCGAAGTTACCATTGCCGACCAGAGCGCCAGGTGTGCTGGAACGTTCAAAACCGCCATCGGTGGCGATGTTCGCCGGCATAGTGCCGTCAAAGCTCCCGTCTACGATGCTCGCGTTGGTCGGCTCGAAGTTGCCCGTAGGAATGAGGGTGATGAAGTCCATCGTTCCCTCAGACTGCGTACTTTCAGTGCCCGTTGCGGTGAGCCCGACCGTGATGGTTTCAGAGTCAGAACTTTCATATCCGATGTAAACATCCAGCGGGAAGTAGTTGCCCTCGAGGTTGACCGTGGCGTCGGCATCAAGCCTCAAGTCAAACACGTCGCCGTTCTTGCTGATCGTGATCAAGATCTCTTTCAACGCGAAGCCTGACCCGGATAGGTTGACCGGGATGGTGCCATCGAGTTCGAAATTGCCGGCGGTGTCGAACCAACCCGTAGTTGAGATGGTGGTGTCAACTGAGACGCCTGACCCGAGGTCGTTCATGACATTTCCAGCTACGACGACGTCACCGGTGAGGTAGTTCTCGCCGGTCTGCATGACGATCTCGTCACCATTGAGGTACACCGTTTGCTCGTCATCAATGCCGTTGTAGGCGTATCCGGTGACTGTTGTGGAGACCATGGTGATGTCGTTGTAGGCACCGGTAATGACTGCTCCAGCAGTATCCACCTGTCCAATGACGACATCGGTGGGCGAGCCGCCCCATTCGACACAGCCGTAGGTGTTCACCGTGCTGATATCGGGAATATCAACGGTGAAATCGGAGCAAAACTCTAGGCCGAATCCGTTGGGGTTGAGGGACGATAGGTCTGGCAGCACGAGATCGGGGTTGGTGTCGCTGCGCTCACCCTTCCAAATCGTCACATCGGGGTCGGACAACGCGATATCGGTCCCGCCGCCGCTTTGATCGGTTGCGACAAAGGTGATTTCTTCGGTAGCGACCGCATCCCATCGGGCCCAGGTGAGATCTGTAGTGAAGGCACCGGTGGCGTAGATGGTCGGCATCGAGGAATCAGTAAAGACGAGGTTCGACTGGCCGCCGAGATAGATGGCGCTGTCGTCGCTGGGGCATTCATCGGCCGCAAGTGGGCAGGTGTTGGAAATGGTGAAGGCTCCCTGATACTCGACACCGTTGGCAAAGTCCTGCCATTCCTGCATGGCGATCGAGACGTCCCACGTTTGCGCGCCAGCCACGTCAGTGACCGTTCCGGAGAAGTCAGTCTCGGGAATCTCCAGGCCGTCGTAGGGATTGTAAAGATTGCTGGGTGTCGTCGCGTTGACCGTTGCCGTCCAGTTGTTGGGATCGGTGTAGGAGTAAGTGATCGGCAGGTAGAACGTGTCGTCATCGCTGTCGCTGAGTTGAATCGTCGATGTGCCCGTGACGGTGACCTCGGAGGAATCAGCTGCCGACACGGTCGGAGCCAGTTGCGTGGCCTTCGCTGATCCCCGGGCCGAAATCGTGTCGACCGGTTGAGCGCCGGGTCCGTCGAAGACGAAGACACCACCGACCATGCCGGCGCCACCATCAAGGTCGATTCGACCACCTTGGGCCTGATCGACAAAGGCCGCGAGGGCCCAGATAGGGGTGGACCCATCGGTGAAACTGCTGCGCTCGTAATAGCCGCGCACGGGAACCAGCGAGCCAGAAATCTCGATAGCGCCTGAGCCAACAAGGTCAACGCCACCGTCGACAACAGGGCCGGTGAGGCGAATCGTTCCTTGCCCTGCTGACATCGTGTGGGTGAGACCTGCAGTGAAGTCCCAGCCTTGCCCCTCAATGGGCAAGACGGCGTATGCGGTGCGACCTGACCACGCATCGGGCACCGGCAGTAGCAGGTCACCGCCGGTAACGACGGTGAGTGCTCCGGTGATGCCACGGGGACTGATGTCGAGTGTGGATGGTGCGCCCGCGAACAGGCTGCTGCCGGGAATTCCGAGAATCGAGCCGATGGCGGCGGTGGCGCGCACCGAGTAATTCAGCGGTCCGGTGAACCCGACGCTGGTCAGGTAGTCCAGCGAATCTATCGATACCTTCCCGGGGGCGGCCAGTGACCAAACCGGCTTACCCGCACGCATACCGATCGAACCAGACAGTCTCGATGTGTTGACGGTCAGTCCGTCGGTTTCGGGTACGACCCACGAACGACGATCAGATTTCGTTACTGTCGCCGACCACGTATTGGCCCCGGCGACCTCCAACACTGCGGGAGCGGCGAGCGTAGGTGCACTCAGGCGAAGAGTGCCTGAGCCCTTGACCAAGGACTCGGCTTGCGTCATGGCCAGGCGAACGTTGGTGATGCGGGCGCCAGGGATTCGAACGTCCTCGCGAGCGTTTCCGGTGATTCGCCAGGTTGGCTTAGTTGTTGACGTCGCAGACCGAAACCACCCGGTAACGGGTACGCGCGCTTTGGCAATCTTGACCGTGCCTGAACCTCGCAATTGATAGGTGCCATCGGTGGCCAGTGGGCCACGCAGATCGAGCGAAGCGCCAACGCCGGTTGCCTTCAGACTCACCGCGCTTGACCAGGCGCAACCAGACGGCTGGGCGTTGACCGTGACCGACTGCGTCCAAGTGCGCGACACCTTGACGTGGCCAGGCAGGTTGATGGTGACGGCGCCGGTCATTTGCCCGTTGCGCCAGGTCAACTCCCCGGAAACGTCTTTTGCGCGAATCCGAGTGTCGCCGATGCGTCCGGAGCCAACCACGATGGTGAGCAGTCGGCTCTCGCCGCTCTGGCGCACACGGGCGACCAGGTTTGTACCCGATGGGCCCGCAAACCGGACCAGCCCTAGCGGCACAGTGGCAGCGCATAACCCACCCTGGAGCGTGATTACCCTCTGACCGCGCCGCTCGCTCAGCATGGCCGCCGGTGGGTCCACGGCGAGACTTGCCCCCTCAGCGCCTGGCTGCTGTGGATCGGCCTGCGCCATCGGCGCGACCGCCAGGCTCAAACTGGATGCGACGAGGGCAACGAGGGCTGCGGCAGTGATCAGGCGATTGCGCATTTTGACCATTCTGTTGAGAGGGAAAGTCAAGAACAAACTAGGCGGTCGTAACGATCATGGTGCCGGAGTTCACAACTGTGAATTATGAGGAAGTGAGGAAGGAATCACGGGGGCCATTACTGCCCGGAGTGGGTCTTAGCGTCGTCTGGTGGCTCACTGCCCAGGCAGGCGGTAAGGAGCGGCGCGGAGAAGGCCAACTCAATCAGCATATGCACGGGTTCAGGTTAGGCGCTGGCGGTATCGGAGGCCGAATGAGTGATGGTGGGCGTGATGCGAGGGGTTTCCCGCGTTGGTGGCCGAGCATCGCGTACGGGAGTAATGCATAGTGAGAGGTGCGTCATTCCCCGAGGATTAAGAGGATCTTCCCTATGTCTTTGCCCACGACACATCCGCGTGAGCGTAAATTGCGCCGCGCACCCAAACTGATTGCCAGCGCCGCAGCCCTATCAATGCTTGCGGTTCCCCTCACGCAGATGCAGGTCGCGTCGGCGGCGCCTGCCCCTAACTCCGGCTTCTCCCAGCCATTTGCGGGTACAACTCAATACCAGAGTTTCGCGCCCAAGGAGGCGAAGCGGGCTCGGCAGATCAATAAGCCCATGGGTCGAAAGACTGCTGACAGGATCGCTCGCAAGCTCGGGCTGACGAAAGCCGATGTGCTCACCACGGAGCAGTACCGCCAGTTCATTTCCGGTGGAGGAGTCGGGGGCAAGGTCGCCCCAGCCAAGCTCGTAGACCAGGCCGTGCGTTTGCTGATCAACACCACGGGAACTCCCCTGTACACACAGGTAGATGGGGTGCGCACGCCCGTTGTTCTGGGCAGCTACGGCCTAGTCATCGACCGGAACGGCATGCTCCAGAGCCCGGCGAATACGGCCATGCCTACTCGCCAGGTGAACTGGGTCTTGGCGCCGGATGTGGTGTGCAGGTTCCCCGGCATTCAACCGCCTCCAGGTATTCCTGACGGCGTCCCCTGTGGCTACATGGGCAAGTGGATGCGCGATAACGGAGCGAGGAACACCCTCGAAACGCTCTATTCGTCGGCCTATCCTGGTGAAGTGGTGTACGGAAACCGCTCGCAGGAGACCTCCGGTGTGGCCCAACTGGTCTCAAACACGAAGCTCGATGTCACCACCACGGTGGGCATGTCGATGGTTCCGTCGATCTGGTTGGTCAACTTCATGTTGATCTATACGTTGAACCCCAAGAAGGCTGCCAAGATGCCTTTCCACTGGGAGCCGATTCCGACCGAGGTCGTCGACGCGATCAAGGCGAGCCCGACAGGTCAGGTGCCCTACGTGGATTACATGGATTACTTCCGCAAGACCAGGTGATCGCCAGCCTTAAGTGACACGAGCAGGGACTTTCGCAGATGGAGAGTTCCTGCTCGTGTCGTTGAGCGCGGCTTAGTGTTCCTGATCCATTTCCGCCAAGGTGATGCCCTTGGTCTCCCTGAGTCGCAGTAACAGTGGAATTGCGATCAAGGATGCAACGACAAGAAGTCCGGCGGGGGCAACTGGAGTGTCGAACACGCTGATCAGCCAGGCGGCGACGAGGGGTGCAAACCCGCCCAACACCGCTGTACCGAGGTTGTATCCGGTGGCGAGCGCCGAGTAACGAGCGCGCGAAGGAAATTGTTCGCCGATGGCGGCTACGACGGGGCCGCCGTAAAGCATGAGGAGTGTTAACAAGCCCAGCCCGGCCAGAATCACTACCCACACAGGTTCGGTGGTCATCAGCCACAGCAGGGGCACGCTCAAGACGACGAAACCGATCGCGGCACCTATGAGTGTTGGTTTGCGCCCGACGCGATCAGAAAGCATGCCGAAAAATGGTGTTGCCACGGCGTAAACGATCGCCATTCCGGTAGTCACCCACAGCGCGGTGTCGCTTTGGATTTCTGAGTAGGTGTCCAAGATAGTCGGGACGAAGCCAAGCACGACGTAATACAAGATGCCGCCGAAACCGGCAAGAAAAGCCGCCATGAGGACCGGGCCTGGCAGATGCCGCAGGGCGTAGCGCAACGGTTTCGCCGGGACATCACCGTCGGCCTCCTCGGCCTTGAATGCCTCTGTCTCGTCCATCCGACGCCGCATAATGAGGGCGAACAACCCGAGTGCTCCGCCGACCAAATAACATGCGCGCCAGCCATAGTCGCTCATTGCCTGCTCTGACAACACGGTGGTGAGCCCGGCAACCAACGCCGAAGCCAACAACACACCGATGCCTGAGGTGAAGACGGCAGTTGACGCGATGAATCCTCGGCGCCGGGCGGGTGCTTGCTCAACGAGTTGAACGACGGTTCCGGAGTATTCACCGCCGGCGGAGAATCCCTGGAGCATCCGCATAGCGGTGAAAATCAGTGTTGCGGCGATGCCAATATCTGCGTAGGTGGGCAAGAACGCGGTCAATGCCATCGGCACGGTCATCATCAGGATGCTTAAAACGAGGGCCTTCTTGCGGCCCAGTCGATCGCCGATGCTGCCGAAGAAGGCGCCACCGGCGATGCGCAGCAGCGAGCCGGCGGCGAAGACACCCAGGCTGGCAATGATGGCAGTCAGTTGGTTGTCGGTCGGGAAAATAAGTGGGGCGACGATCGGGACGAGGTAGAGATAAAGGCCGTAATCGAACCACTCGACCACCGTGCCGGCAGAGCCGTAGACGACAGCATTGCGACTGCGGCGACGCTCAGCAGCAGTGGTGGCGGGAGCGGTCATCGGACGACTCGTCCATTCAGGCCGAAACGCACGAACGTAAACCTTCCATAGCCACCGTGTCTTCGCAACAGCCTTGCCAGCGCTTTAGGCTGATGCTCGTGGCCCAACACCTGAACATTCGACTATCTGATTCGCTGTACGCGGCGGTCATTGAGCGATCGCAAAAAAGTGGGCAGAGCGTGGATCACCTCGTTCAGGCGGCGTTAGCCGAGGCCCTCGACGTCGACCATCACTCAATTTTTCAGGTGTCCACATCAGGCGCTCTCGTTCAGGGTCTGTACCAAGGGTGTGTCACGGTTGCCGATCTTCGTCGGCACGGCGACCTAGGTCTGGGCACCTTCGAAGACCTCGACGGTGAGATGATCCTTGTTGATGGTCATTGTTTTCAGGCGCTATCCGATGGACGTGTTCTCGAAGCACCAGATGATGCACTGACCCCGTTCGCCGCTGTAGTGAACTTCGCCAGTGACCTAGAAACGTCGTGGACGGACGTACAGAATTTTGCTGACTTGACCAACCGCTTGGATCAGTTGCGGGTGTCGGAAAACGCTATTGCCGCTTTTCGAATTGAGGGTGAGTTTTCAGTGCTCGAATTGAGGGCAGCATGCCGCCATGAGTCAGGTACAGGTCTCGTGGACGCTGTGGCCGATCAAGGACTCTTCGATCTGCGGGAGATTTCGGGAACGCTCGTGGGTTTTTGGAGCCCGGAATACACCCGCGCCATCAGTATCGCCGGCTACCACCTGCACTTCCTCAGCCATGATCACGCTCATGGCGGGCACGTTCTTGATCTTGCGGCTAAGCAACTGACCGCGCAGGTGCATCGGGTGAGCGATGTGCACCTGGCCATCCCTGAGACTGAGGCATTTCTCGCCGCAGACCTCAGCGGCGACACACGTGCTGCGCTAGATATCGCCGAACACTAAGGCCTCGAACCGCTCGCGGTTGCCCTGGTTTAGCTGCAACCGTGGGAAATTTGCCCGAACAATCGTCATCTGGTGTTTGGAATCTTGAGCCCGCCACGGCATTGTGTACTCGTGCGGCTAACCCGCTGCGCTACCACCTAGTTAAGGAAACAAATGGAATTCGGTCAGTTCTTGTGGAGTTTGCTCATTATTTTCTTCATGATCATGTACTTCATGATCCTGTTCTCGGTGATCATCGATCTGTTCCGTCGTCACGATATGAATGGGTGGATCAAAGCCGTCTGGATTATCGCTTTGCTCGCGATTCCGTTCATTTCACTGCTCATCTACGTCATCGTTTACGGCCAGTCGATGGGTAAGCGTCAGGTGACTGCCGCCATGGAAGCGCGGAGCGAAACTGATCAATACATTCGTTCCGTCGCCGGGGCAACCCCAGCCGACCAGATTGCTCAGGCGCACAAGCTGCTGGATTCAGGCGCCATTTCGCAGGCTGAGTTCGACAAGATCAAGCAAAAGGCACTCGCCTAAGTCTTGATTTTCTCGTGCGACGGGCGTGCATTCAACATTTCGGTGTTGATGCGCGCCCGTCGCACGATCATCGGATATTAATTGAGAGAGTTCCAACCGGGTGTCGTGACGAGTACGACAACACCCGCAATCATCATCAGCCCGCCGAGCGAAATGATTCCGATCTGGATCCCCCGGCGTTGAAGCAACGTAGCAATACCCGCGAGGAACAAGACCACGGCAAAGAAGACGTTCGCGAGATCAAACCTGTCGCTGTTTGCGTCGGCCTCCTCTGCGAGAGATCGCCGTTCATCGGCCTCATCGAGAATCGCAAGACCTTCTTCAGTAAGTAGCTGACTACCAAGTAGTGCGAATTCGGGATTGTCTTCTACGAAGGGGCTTAGCGGGCGAGTCTCATCTGGTTCGTCCAGCCACCACGAAATCGCCAGGTAGAGATCTTCATCCATGGATCGGATGAGGTAATCTTCAACATCAAGGTTGCCCTCGGCAGATGCAATAGCGAACTGCAGGAAGTACTGACGTTCAATAGATGCTAATTGGTCCGCCTGGGCGAAGACATCATTGGCCTGAGAGATCAGCGCCTGCTGCTCGGCGTAATTCTTGAGTACTCCATCAGAGGTCAGGCTCTCGCGATAGGAACTCCACGCGGTCAAGATCGCCGCCAAGCCAAGGACTATCGCAGCGATAATGGCGATGATGAAGGTGCTGTCGATACCACGACGGTCTGAGGTCAGTTCCTCACCGGCAGGGGGTGTTTGAGTGGCCACGGCCGGAAGTTAACACCGCGGCGACACAAGTACTAGGGGCCTAAACCCCCGTTTAATGAAAGCGCGGGCGTCGAGTTCGCTCGAACAGGGCCTAGCTACTCCTTCGGTGGCTTGGACGAAGAATTGTTATCGGGTATCGGTTCATCGAAGTCGGCAATCGCCACCTGTGTCGGTCGCCTAATTAGCCAGGTGAACGCTGCGACTATGGCGACTCCGCCAACAATCACCTCAATTAATTGCAGAGTTCCACCTTGGGCAAATTCGATGATGGTTGAACCCACCTGCTGGCTGAGAATAAACACGGCCATCACGAGCACAAACCAGCCAAACCCTGCGCGCAATTTATCAGGATGAATCATGCCAACGATGCGGCTGCCAATGAGTGCTCCGATGACGGCCATACCTGTGACAAGCAGCGTGATGGGCCATTCGATTTGAGTCTCGGTGTTCCAGCTCACGACCGTGTCGCCACCGAAGGCTAGTGCGTAGCCAAAGAATCCGGCAGTTGATTTCATGGCGACCACTAACAGTGATGTGGCCACCGCGTTCGGCATCGCGAGACCACCGAGGAGTGCGAGTGCTGGGACGACGAGGAAGCCACCGCCAGCTCCGACGAGCCCGGTAACCAGACCAACAATGAGCCCGTCGAGCAGAATCCGAAAGATGGGTAACCCCGAGTGCGCCTTGGTCGCGATCTTTTTGCGGCCGCGGATCATTGCCACGGCAGTGACAGCCATCATCACGGAAAAGGCTGCGAGGAGGAGGGCTCCCGGTAGGAGCGCGCCAATCTGTCCTCCGATGAAGGCACCGACCATGCCGGCTGCGCCAAACAGTAGGCCGGTCTTCCACATCACTCGACCGGCGCGTGCGTGACTGATCAGTCCGAAGAGAGACGTAACAGCGACAACGAAAAGGCTTGCGGTTATTGCTTGTTTTGCATCAAAACCAACCACGTATACGAGCAAGGGCGTGGTAAGAATCGACCCACCTCCACCGAGCAACCCGACGGCAACACCGATGAAGATGGACAAGAACGCGGCCAGCAAGGCGATTAGTCCCATTATTTTTCCTTTCGTCGTGCCGTGTGCGCGGGTCGCCAGGTGGACTCAAGGCTGAACCGATCGCCGCGGATGTAGGTCTCGCGCCACTCAACCGGGATGCCGTTGGCGCACGCCAAACGCTCCATCATCAGGATCGGACCGTTGGCCGCCACCTGGAGTTGTTCGCTCAGGTGCCGGGGTGCACTGATTGCTGTTGCCCGCTCGGTGCCTGACTCCACGACGATCCCACACAGGTTGGCTAGTTGCGCGTAGAGGCCTGCGGAGGCAAAGTCCACCGCCAATAGGGGCTCGGCTATGCCTGCAGGTAGCCAAGACGTGTCGATGGCTAGGGGTTCACCATCGGCAAAGCGAAGCCGCTCGAGCACAATTAGTTCGGTGTCAACCGGGGCCTTTAGCCGGTCGGCAACGACGCCGTTGACCGTGCGTGCCAATCGCAGAACGTCGCTGTATTGGGCAACACCCTGGGCGGTCATCGAGTCGAAGAGTGAATACAAGGTGCCAAGGTTTTGGTGGTAGCGGGGCGGCGCCACAGTCGTGCCTCGCCCTCTCTCCCGTTGAATGAGGCCCTCCTCAGTAAGCACTCGCATCGCCTCACGGATGGTGTGTCGACTGACCTCGTAGACCTCGGTCAGGGTGAGTTCGCCGGGAAATCCGGCATCGAATTCACCGGCCAGGAGCCGCTCGCGCAGGTCGCGGTGCACCTGGGCCCACAGCGGCATCGGGTTGTCGCGATCGGGGGGGACGACATCAAGAAGGGAAGAGTGAGGCACAGGGTAAATGTACGGACATACGGACAACTTGTCTAGTGCTACTCGGATTCTCTGTCGGTCAGGAAGCGTCGGTAGGCTACATCCGTGGAACTTGTGTGGCGCGATGCGCCCCGGCAGCCCATTTTTGTGGGCGGCACAGGTCGCAGCGGCACCACGATCGGCGGGCATCTGCTGGGCCATCATGCCCACGTTGGATCGACCAATCCGCGCGAGTTGAGATTCATCGCCGCCGCCGGTGGCCTGGCAGATGCTTATGCCGGCCGGTGCACCCCTGACCAGGTGATCAACAATCTGCGGGCCCATTGGTATCAGCGCACTAAGCCATCCGGGGCTCAATCGGGCCTGTATCGCCGGATCAATATCGATGAGCTCAACGAGCTTGCAGCTTTCTACGTGTCTGAGTTTCCCCGTGACCCCTTCGGTGCCTCGCGCAGATTCGCCGAGACGATTATTTCCTCACGAACTCGCCGAGATCCGCTGAGTCGGTGGGTAGACACCACTCCGGCGAATGCTCGGGCGGCTGATCGGGTACTCGAGTTATTTCCCGACGGCAAGGTCGTCCACATGATGCGCGACGGCCGAGACGTGGCCGCTTCATTCGTGTCAAAGACTTTTGGCCCAAGTCAAGTGATGGAAGGTCTGGATGCATGGCGAGATCGGATGATTGAGGCGCATGAAGCCGAGCTTCGTGCGCCGGTGGGCCGCGTGCTGCGGGTCGACCTGACCGATCTTGCAGCCCGGCAGCGTGACACCACCCTGGCACGCCTACTTGAGTTTTTGGAGTTAGAGCCAGATGCGCGAGTACAGGAATGGTTTGACGCGAAGGTCTTGGCGGCGCACGTGCATGAAGGTCGTTGGCGCCGAGATTATGACGTCGACACGGCCGCGATGATTGATGCCAAGTATGCCGAAATTCTCACCCAACTCGACACCCAAGGAGTTGCCCACCCGTGATTCGCGTGCAAGCCGTTCACAACAGTGCAGGTGCAGCAGCATTGACCGCGGCCGCGCGCATGGCCGTAGAACACCTTGGCGGAGATGGTGACGGGTGCGGGCTGATTGTGCGCTTATTGCTCCAAGATGTGCGGGATCGGATTCAACCGGGCGTGGATAGCAGCGAAGTAGAACTTTCGGTTAGGCCCGAGGGAACTGAGGTGGTGCTCGAGCTACGGGATCGCGGCGAACCCATCAGCGGAGAACCGGTTGCGTTACACCCGCTGGTTGCGATGGGATTGGTCACGCAAACTCAAACCGGCACTGATGGCCATAGCAATGTGACCACGATTCGCATGGCATTGCAGGCACATCACGCTGTTGAAGATCTCGATTCGGTTGAGATTCTCAACGAGCAGGTGCCGGTGAGCACTGATGAGTTTTCCGTGCGTGAGCTGACGCCCGTAGACACTCCTGCGCTCACTCGACTGCTATACCGTTGTTACGGATGGAGTTACCCGCATCCTGATTTGTATTACCCCGAACGAGTAAGTGCTGCCCTCGTTGATGGTTCGCGGATCGGACTCGTTGCGGTCACTGAATCGGGTGAAGTAGTGGGTCACTGGGGTGCCGTGTACCGCGGCGCACATGTGGTCGAAACAGGAAGTACCGTCACTGATCCGCGTTTTCGTCATCGAGGCATTGCTCGACTCTTGGGCGAGCAGCTATTGGACCAGCTTCGAGATCGGCAGGTGAAAGGTCGGTTTAGAGAACCTGTGTTGACGCACACGGCGACCCAAGAGATGGCGCTCAAAGAGGGCGCGGTTATCGTTGGTATACGGGCTAATCGGGGTCAGGCCCTTCAGCAGGTGGGTATAACCCAAGGCATCCTCGATCATCGAAGCAGTGTGACTGTCGCCTTCGGAGCCCTGCTGCCACTCGAGTCGGCATCAGTGTTTGTTCCCGCAGACTACGCAGACATCCTCCGTGTCGTACTGAGTCACAGCGACTGGCCGCGACACATCGATGCACGGCCCGACTTCACACTGGCTGACGTGCCCAGCACGACGGAGTCGACTAGCAGCTACGATGCCGCGAATCAGAGTGCCGTTATCGACGTCTCCATTATCGGAAACGATCTGATAGACAATGTTGATAGCGCCCTCGACCGTGCCCGACGTGGTGGCGCGGAGTTCATTGAGGTGCATTTGCCAACAGCTCAGCCGTGGTTGACGGCTGTAGGTGCGGGTCTTATTGATCTAGGTTTGGCCTACGCGGCATATATTCCGGTGCTGCATGAGGATTCGGACGTGTTGGTGCTGCAATGGCTGGACGACAGTGAGGTTGATACTTCTGATTGGCAATACGCCACGCCCCACGTTGAGGCACTAGCTCAAGCGGTAGTCGCGCAGATTCATGATGCAGCGCAACGGGCTGTCAAGGTACGACGGGAGGCAGCCCGCCGCCACGCCGGTTAGTTTCGTCCCGCCGAAGTAGCACGAATGACGCCCCGGCGAGCACGGTAATGAGCAGGGCGAAGAACCAGCCCCATTCGACCTGCCGTAGACCAAGAGCGGCTAGCAGGCCCCCAATGGCATAGACCACGGCTACGGTACGTGCAGCAGCCCGACGATTGGGCATCCGCATAGAAACTGGTCGTGTGAGAGCCAGGATGACGATAAACGCAAGGGTAAGAATCGCGGCGATCGGACCAAAGAAGAACACGGCTGATCGGAGTGTCTCAATGCCTTCATTCTCGTCTTCGAATTGCGCGCCGGAGACGAACGTGGCGAGGACAAAGGCAACGGCTAGAAGCGCAGCCACCGTCGCCGCCAGACGTAGAAGCCCAACGGCAAGGGCTTGTGAACTCACCGGGCCCCGCTGCCCTACCACGCGCAGGTGTCCATTGATTGTTCAAGCTGTGTGATGAGTCGATTGCGAAGCTCACTGGCCTGAGTTGCGATATCACGCTGGTAACCAACGTATTCAGCGCGACCTTCAGGACTTTCGATACGAATTGGGGGGTACCCCAGATCGTCAAGATCATAGGGAGAAGCCCGCATGTCAATGGCGCGCACGTGTTGGGCCAACTCGAATGCGTCTGCCACTAAATCGGCGCCCACCACCGGGTATGCACGATAAGACCATTTGTATAGATCCATTGCCGCGTGCAGGCATCCGGGTTGTTCGAGATCTGGTTGGTTGGCGCGCGTAGGTGTCAACACGTTGAGCGGACGCGCTTCTTTGGTGTAGAAGCGAAATGCATCAAAATGAGTACATCGAAGTGGGCTTGACTCGACAACGGCATCAATCTCAGTCGCACTCACTCGCAATGACCGGCTTGAGTGTCGAACGCTATCTTGATTCTGCCGATACACCATGGCCCATTCATGACGACCGAAACAGCCGAACGCAGGTTCGTTGTCGCGTGTGCTCATCAGCAGATGAAGCGATTGGCGTATCGCCGAGGTCTTGAATGATTCGAGGTCGACGAAGGCGCCGGCATCGGTGACCGTGTAGCCGCGAACATGCTGCCACTGACTGACGTCGCCGGTGAGCATGACTCCGAGTCCTGGGTGCCAGGCTCGCAATTTCGCCGGGCTCAAGGTGTAGTAGTCGAACAAGAAGTCTTGTACCGGATGGGTTATGCCGCGACGTCGACGGTCTAGGTGAGGAGTCGTCCAGGAGTCGATGCGCTGCTCGTGCAGGCGCTGAGAGTGACGCCAACTGGCATCTGACTGGGTGATCATGTGACAGCGATCAGCCCCATGTCAGCACATCCGCGTTCGAGGTGTTCGAGTCCGAAGGCAGCGACGGGACCGTGGCATCCGGCAGTGACATTGTGGGTGGCCAGTGTCACGGCACCCCAGGCCAGCAGTTCAGCGGTGAGGTCATAGGGAGATGGTCCGACCAACCGCACTGAGCCGACTGAGCGACCGACGGCATCGGTGGCATCAGCGACAACGATGGTGCGGGCCTTGGCTCGAGCGGCGGCATCTGGACCGGTACCGGTGTTCTTGCTCGCACGTTTGCCGAGCGCACCGAGGACCGATGTGGCGCCGGGTATAGACGCGAGACCACCGGCGACCTGCCCGGCCACCGCAGCTGCCGGCGTCCACCGGCCGGCCCACCCCAGCCAAACGCCAACGTCGGTGATGTGTTCGTCAATCTCGGGCAGACCAAAGTGTTCACTGCCAGAAACCGGCATTCCTTTCCACTTGCGGTCGCGTCCGATGTTGAAGGCTCGAGTACGCCCAGAACCTGTGCCGTTGCCAATGACTCCGTTGTGGAAGGAGAACGAAGGAGAGAGCATGACCCCGGCCGCGCTGGCTCGTGTGCCCGAAGACATCCCGAAAGCACCATCAACGAAGTAGCCGACATCAACGCGCGCGGGGTGGTGGCCCGCGGCGCGAGCGCGTGACAGCACGATGGCGCCGGCAAGGTTGCCGGGCACGTAGTCGTATCCGAAAGCAGGCAGCAAGCGGGCTCCGGAGTCTTTAGCCCGGGGACCCCAGTGCTCAAAGGCATCGCGAATGAAGGGTGGTTCACCGGTGGAGTCCAGATATCCGGCGCCGGCTTGAACAGCGGCGGTGATCGCGGCCTGACCGAGTGTCATGAACGGACCGACCGTGGACACTAAGACGTCGTCACTGGAGACAATCAGTTGCCGAACGCTGGACACGTCGGTGACATCAGCCACCGCGATGGTTGGTTCCGCCGCTGTCGATGGCGCCAGTGGCGCCAAACGATCGGCCAATCTCGCAACGGCATCGTGTCGACGTGAGGCGAGCACGGGAGCTAGTCCAGCCCGCACCATTGCTTCGGCCGTGAGGCGTCCGGTATAACCGGTGGCGCCAAGGAGAACGATTCGCATAGGCCCCACGCTAGCCTGTAGTGATGTCGCCGACGTCGCCTTCTACGCCCGAAGCAACACCTGAGCCACCGTTGCTTCCCGACATCACCTCCGACGAGGCCGTGGACCCGCTCGATGATGAGCACTATCTGCGCGAGATCCCCCCGCACCACGGCTAGCTGGATCGCGGTTACTCGGCGCGGTGCTGACCGGCCAGCAAGTCTCGGATCTCTCGAAGGAGTTGTTCTTCCACGCTAGGTTCTGGTGGTTGTTCTGCAAGTTGCGTCTGCTGTTTACGACGCCACGTGTTCATGGGCACGACGAAGGCGAAATAGATCACCGCGAGGGTAATCACGAAGGTAATGAGGGCGTTGACCATGAGTGAGAAATCAATGACCTGGTCGTTGATCACCCATTTGCCAGCATCAAGTCCGCCGCCCAAGACGAGATTAACGAGCGGAGTGATGAAGGCTTCGGTAAAGGCTGCCACCAAAGCTGAGAAGGCGGCCCCAATAACGACGGCAACGGCAAGGTCGACCACATTGCCGCGCATGACAAATTCGCGAAATCCCTTGATCATGTGATCACTGTAAGACGGCGGTCAAGGCACGTTGAGCGGATGAGGCGGCCAACTCGATGGCTTCGTTGCCAGAGACAGAGAGCAAGACCAGCGATCCGGCCTGGGTGCTGAACCCCGCTGGTGGGATGGGTCGAGTGACCACACGTGCATTGTGCGCGATTACGCGCGCTTGGCCATCGACAGTGGCGGCGATGACATTAACGATGTCGCCGGGAGCAAGGAGACCGGCAGCGCCGGCATCGGCTAGGCGCACTGGCACAAGCACTTCTCCGGCACGGGCCTGAGGTCGAGAGCCGACAAGTCGATTGATGGTGACCAACTCCATGGCTGCGACCGGAGTGGTGGTGATCTTCCCGACGACTTGATCGGTGTCAGTGTGCGATCCGGCGGGAACGAGTTCGGCGGGGATATTGATCGTTGTCAGGTCAGCGTTGGTGAGGCTGGCTCCGGCCAGAATATCCTGTTTGGCAACAACAATAGGCGTTGTTGGATTGGCTTCGGTGCGTCCGATCATGATGAAGAGGACAGCGAGTGCGGCAAGGCTCGCGGCCATGATTCGGCGATGGCGGCGAATCCACCGGATCATCGTGCGGCGCGAAGGCGATGCATCAAGTGAGAGCGAAAATAACACCTGCGTCAGGCTAGCCGCGGTGGAGCGTGTTCACTGTTCCTTATCCACAGCCCCGCTGTGAACTCAGGATGCTTTAGGTGCTGGTGCTGGTTTCGAACCGGCCTCAGACTTCTTGGCTGGACTTGGCGATGAGTCACCGGTCGAGCTGCTCGAAGATGTGCTGCCAGACCCGGAAGCGGCTGCTGCGGTCGTGGTATCGGCGGTCTTTTTGGCCGAGTCACCTGGTGAGCTCGAATCAGGCTTAGCTCGGGCATCGTTGCGGTAGAAACCTGATCCCTTGAAGACGACACCGACGTTGTTGAACAGTTTGCGCAGGTGCCCACCGCAGGTGGGGCACACGGTCAACGTGGGGTCAGACATGGATTGAACGATGTCTTGATTTACCCCGCAGTCCTTGCAGGTATATGAGTACGTGGGCACAGTTCCAGATTAGCACTCCAGGTGTAGGAGTGCTAAGTGCCAGCGACTCGCAGGCTTGTGGACGAATGCGAATACAGCCTGTCTGCGGCGTTAGGGTCGGCCTATGTCTGTCGATGTAAAGGGACTAAATAAGTCCTTCGGGACGGTTCGAGCCGTCAATGACCTGAGCTTTAGCGTTCCCGATGGTGTGGTCACCGGATTCCTGGGCCCCAACGGCGCGGGGAAGTCCACCGCAATGCGGCTGATGCTGGGGCTTGACCACGGCGAGGGACTAACGCTGTTCAATGGCAAACCTCTCGCTGAGCACCCCCATTGCAGCACCGTGGTGGGTACGCACCTCGATGCGCGACCTTTCTTGCCGGGTCGTACCGCACGAGACCACCTGCGCATGCTGGCCACCGATGCGCGGTTACCCGATTCGCGCATCAACGAGGTGCTCGAATTAGTCGGCTTGACCGAGGTGGCCAATAAGCGTCCCAAGAGCTTCTCGCTGGGGATGGCTCAGCGCCTTGGCTTGGCCGGTGCGGTGTTGGCTGACCCGGATACCTTGATGTTGGATGAACCAGCAAACGGACTCGACCCACAGTCGATTCAGTGGCTGCGTCAATTTTTGAAGCACTATGCCGGCATGGGCAAGGCTGTCCTGGTGTCAAGTCACCTGCTCACTGAGATGCAGCTGATGGCCGATCAAGTCATTGTGATTGCCAAGGGCACGCTGGTCGCCTCGGGAACCGTAGAGGAACTTCTGGATCGTCGAAGCGACGTCTTGATTAGATGCTCAGATCCGGCTCGGCTACGGGCGAGCCTGGGCGATGCGGACGCCACCATCGAAGGCGCTGACGGGTTGGCTGTCGTCGGCCTCACCACCGATGAAGTAGGACAGGCAGCATTCAATGCCGGGCTCGTGGTGCACGAGTTGGCCGTGCGTCGAGCCAGCCTCGAGGACATGTTCTTCTCCCTGACCGGTGATGAGCAACAGTTCGCTTTCAAGTCAGTAGAAAATGAGACACCGACCGCGGGAGGTGCCGCGTGAGTGCCGTGTTGCGCTACGAGTGGTTGCGCGTCGTCACTGTCCGTTCCACCTGGGTCTTGGTGGCATTAGGGATTGCGTTGCCGGGAGTCCTGGCGTTTTTCCTTGCCTGGGCTGGTGCAGCTTTCATCAACAGTGGCAATGATGGGGGTCAGGGTGGCCCCCCCGATGGTGAAATTCTCGCGCCACTGGGTCTATCTCCGGCGACGGTGCTGTTGTTGGCCTCACTGCTGGTGACCATCGGTGCCGTCGCGTTTGGCCAGGAGTACCGCCATGGATTGATCCGCATCACACTGGCGTTGTTTCCAAGACGTACCACCGTTTTTTTCGGCAAGACGATCATGGTGATCCTGGTGGTTGTTGCCACTTCAATCGTCGCCATCACGTCGGTCATTGTCGGCAACCGATTCGGCCTGGCCGTCGGTGACGGAACCCTAGAGGTCGAGATCAGTACAGCGCTGTTGCTCATTGCTCGAGTAATCGTTGTCATCACCGTGTTCACGCTGATTGCCTTTGCCGTTACTGCCTTATCGCGGAATCAACCCCTTGGGATCCTCGTGCCGATTGTGGGCGCGGCGGTGGTGGAGCCGATCATCCAGGCAATCGCGCTAATTCAAGATTGGACCTGGATTGTCTGGGTGCTGCCGTTCACCGGCGGTATCGAGGCCGTTGAAACCACCGGCGCCGAAGCGTGGGGTCATCTGGCCGTCTTTGTCGCGTGGATGTTGGCGCTACTCATTCCTTCGTGGGTTTTGTTCGTTCGGCGTGACGCCTGAGTCAGTGACGGGAGCACCGCCGGCCACCGTGACCTTTTTGATCGTCGGCGCAGGCGGTGCGCTCGGAGCGATCGCGCGTTGGCTTGCAGAAGGTGGCGGACAACCCGCGCCGGGTGACGATGTGTGGCGCACCATGGTCATAAACGTGGTGGGATGCCTGGCTATCGGAGTTTTGAGCGGTTGGTTATCGATGCGCACCGCCGATAGCAAGCGGGCTATCGACCATCAACTACGGGCCTTTGTGGGAGTCGGCTTCCTGGGTGGGTTTACGACGTTTTCTGCCTATGCGGGAGATGCGGTGCTGTTGATCGGTGAGGGATCCTGGGCGCTTGCGTTGGGATACATCACCGGCACCGTTGCCTGTTGTTTGGTTGCGGTCATCATCGGGAGTCGTGCGATTCGAAGTCTGGTTCGAGCATGACTGACGTGGGCATCTGGGGATTGCTGTTGGTGGGGGTCGGTGGCGCCCTCGGCGCGATGCTTCGATTCGGACTTGATCGGTTAGCTGTGGGCGCTGTGGGCGCTCGCCACTGGATGTTGGGGCTTCCCGTAGGTATCGCCACGGCAAACGTGCTCGCCTCGTTTGTCTTGGGCATCGTGACGCCCGTGGTGGCCGGCCCGTGGGCGCTGTTTCTCGCGGTCGGATTTACCGGTTCATTGAGCACTTTTTCATCGTTTGCGCTTGATACCGTGTCATTGGCGGGGGGTCGGCGCTACGTCTTGGCGTCGATCAATGTGGTGGCCACCGTGATTCTTGGCCTCGGTGCATTGACGCTTGGATTGTGGCTGGGGGAGACGCTCACGGCAGGGTGAGTACCACGTCTAGACGTTGATCATGGGGTTCGACCAGCCAATCTGGTGAATCGACGAGCTCGTGGGCGAAGACCAGGCCAACGCGCAGTGGACCGCCATCGTGATGACCGGGCACGTGCTGAAGGGCGCGGTCATAGAAACCCCCACCCTGCCCCAATCGATCACCGCTGACGGAGGCCCTCAGCGCCGGAATGACCATCAGCGCAACACCGCTGAGGCCTTGATCTGCACCGTGGGGAGACCACAGGCCGCGTGAATCAGTCGTGCCGGTTGACCCTGGTATCACTGATTCCCGATCCATCGTGACCCAGTCCAGAGTTCGATGATCTGACCTCACTCGGGGCACCCGAACCTCCCAGTCGCGGGCCACCAAACTCTCGATCAGGGCGCTGGTGGACGGCTCCGTGTCGGTGCTGATGTAGGCGGCCACACATGTGGGGGACGCTTTATCGCTGAGCAACTCAAGCACGCTTCGCTCAAGCGCTGCCTCAGCGGTCAATGCCGGCTCGTGCTGGGTGCGGGAAGCACCTTTGTGGGCGCGACGACGCGAGCGGGCGGCGGCTCTAGCCATGGTTTTGGTGCGAACGTCCACGCTTCCTCCGATCGCCACGCCGGTTCAAGCGATGTCAGCCGACTTGCTCGGGCCTCTAGGGTGAACCTATGCAGGTGGCTAAATCTATGCGGGTGACCAAAGCGGTGGTGCCCGTCGCTGGATTGGGTACGCGATTTCTGCCTGCGACCAAGGCGATTCCCAAAGAGATGCTGCCCGTTGTCGACCGGCCCGCCATCCAGTACGTCGTCGAAGAGGCCGTGGCGGCTGGGCTCGACGACGTGTTATTCGTAACGGGTCGGCACAAGACCCCTCTGGAAGATCACTTCGATCGTAATGTTGAACTCGAGCAGGCGTTATCAAGCAAGGGCGATGATGAGAAACTTGCCGCGGTAAGGGCGTCAGATGGTCTGGCTCGCGTTCATTATGTGCGGCAGGGTGCTCCCCGAGGATTGGGTCACGCCGTGCTCATGGCGCAGCAGCACGTCGGGCATGAAGCATTTGCTGTGTTGCTCGGCGATGATCTGATCGATCCGCGTGATCAGGTCCTCGAGGAAATGATCGCTCTACGTCAGGAGCACGGTGGATCGGTCGTGTGTCTGATGGAGGTACCCGCCGAGCAGATTTCCCTTTATGGCTGCGCTGCGGCGACTGTCGTTGATGGACATGTGCGCGTGACCGACCTAATCGAGAAGCCGCCGGTGGATCAGGCGCCAAGCAACCTCGCGGTCATCGGCCGTTATGTCCTCGATCCGGTTGTTTTCGATGTGCTGGAGCGCACTCAGCCTGGACGCGGTGGCGAGATTCAATTGACCGACGCTCTGCGTGAATTGGCCCAAATGCCAGCCGAGATTGGCGGCGGGGTGCGAGGCGTGGTGTTTCGCGGCAGGCGCTATGACACCGGTGATCGGTTGTCATACTTGCAGGCAGTGATTCAACTTGCCCTCGAACGCGATGACCTCGGACCGCCCCTGAAACAGTGGCTGATGTCTCGTCTGGTTGATGGAGAGGGGAAATAACGTGGTCTTGCGACCGGTCGAACAGCAACAGGCCCATGTTCTCGAGGGCGTACAGCCGTTGGAGTCCCTAGATATTCCGCTGCTGGACGCCCAAGGTTGCGTACTTGCAAGAGATGTGACCGCCCAGTGGCCGCTGCCATCTTTCGACAACACGTCGATGGATGGTTACGCGGTCGTCGCCGCAGATGTGGCGAGTGCATCTGTTGATAGTGCCGTTACCTTGACCGTAATCGACGATGTGCCCGCCGGATACCGCGCCACGGAAAGCGTTACGCGGGGAACAGCAATCCGAATCATGACGGGCGCGCCCCTTCCTGATGGCGCGGATGCCATTGTTCCGGTCGAAAGTACAGACGGTGGCACCGAGAAGGTGTCTGTGCGGCAGGGATTTCCAGCTGGTCAGTTTATTCGCCGAGCCGGTGAGGACGTGCACACCGGTGAGGTGGTGCTTCGGGCGGGTCAGCAGATTGGGGCGCGCGAGATCGCAATCTTGGCGGCCGCCGGACACGGGACTGCCCCCGTGCATCCGCGTCCTCGTGTCGTGGTGATGTCGACCGGTAATGAACTCGTCGAGCCTGGCACGCCACTGAAGTATGGCCTGATTGCTGATTCGAATTCGGTAATGCTGGTTGCTGCCGCGCGCGATTGCGGCGCGGAGGCGTTTCGCGCGGGCCCGGTTCCTGACGATGAACAGCGGTTGATCGACACGCTGGACGATCAGCTGGTTCGAGCCGACCTCTTGGTGACGTCGGGCGGGGTCAGCATGGGGGCCTATGACACGGTCAAAGCCGTTTTGTCTCGCCTTGGCACGGTTGAGTTCGTCAAGGTGGCGATGCAACCGGGCATGCCGCAGGGGTTCGGTGCGATTGGCGACGAAAACGTACCAATCGTCACGCTGCCCGGAAACCCGGTCAGTTCGTATGTGTCATTCGAGGTTTTCGTGCGCCCCCTTATCCGTCGACTTATGGGCTTCAGCGAGGTTCACCGGCCCCGAGTGCTGGCGAGGTTTACCTCCACCATGTCCTCACCCGGAGGTAAGACTCAGTTTGCGCGCGTTTCCCTTACTGTCCGCGATGGTCATTACGTTGCCTCGCCGGTGGGGGCTCAGGGCTCGCACATCCTCGGTGGACTTGCGCAGGCCAACGGCCTAGCAGTTATCGCTCCCGAGGTAACCGAGGTCAGCGAGGGCGACGTTGTGACCGTGATGGACCTGCGGCACAGCCACATTGCGCAGGAACCAGCATGAGTGAGCCCTCGAACGTTGATCGCTTCACTCACATTGATGACCACGGTGCTGCCCGGATGGTGGATGTCAGCGCGAAGGATGTCACTGTCCGAACCGCTACTGCAACCGGCATTGTTCGGGTGACTGAGGCGGTCATTTCGTTGCTCCGAGACGGGACCGTTCCTAAGGGAGACGCGCTAGGCGTTGCGCGCATTGCTGGTATTGCTGCAGCGAAGAAAACGTCAGATCTGATTCCTCTTTGCCACCCACTTGCCATCCATGCCGTGAGCGTTGACCTGGCGGTTCACGACACCTATGTGTCGATCTCGGCGACTGTTCGCACGGCAGACCGAACGGGCGTCGAGATGGAGGCATTAACGAGCGTGAGCGTGGCGGCTCTTGCGTTGGTCGACATGGTGAAGGCTGTTGATCCCGGCGCCGTCATTTCAGATATTGCTCTGCAGGAGAAGACCGGTGGTCGCAGGGGGCATTGGCAGCGAGGGGTGGCGCGATGACGCGCGCGTGGCCGGTCACGCTGCGCGATGGGTCCGTCGGGCTTCGACCGATCCGGCTGCGCGATGCAGCGGCGTGGCGCGAGGTGCGCCGTCACAACACCGATTGGCTACGTCCGTGGGAGGCGACATTGCCGCTCGGCGAACACGATGCCCCCACGAGTTTCGCCGGGATGGTTCGCCGTCTCCGCGCTGAGGGCCGCGAGGGCCGAACGCTGCCCTGGGTGGTTTTGGCCGATCAGCAACTCGTGGGCCAATTGACTGTAGGTGGAATTGCGCGGGGTTCATTGTTGAGCGCATACATCGGTTACTGGGTTGATCGTCGGGTCGCGGGTCAAGGCATCATGCCTACGGCCGTGGCCATGGCCACTGATCATTGCTTTGACAAGCTTGGCCTGCATCGAGTTGAAATCAACATTCGCCCGGAAAATTCCGCCTCTTTACGTGTCGTGGAGAAGCTCGGATTTCGTTCTGAAGGGCTGCGCGAGCGTTACCTACACATCGACGGCGACTGGCGTGACCACTACACATTTGCGTTGACCGCCGGAGAAATTCACCCGGGTGTGCTGGCGCAATGGCGCGACACGAAAACCATCACTCGCGCGGGTCCGTGATTCGTACGCTTCATCGGCATAACGTGAGGCCATGACCGGCCTTATCTACGTTGCAATCGTGGGATTGTGGGCCGCTGTTCTGATTCCCATGTGGCTCAGCCGACATGATGCCGATGAGGCCCATCGACGAGAGCGTCACGAGACTGCCCTGGGCACGTTAGCCCGGTTCCGTTCGACAAGTTCAACACCGACAACCGCTACGCAGCGTGCTATCCGGCGCAGGCGAGTCATTGGGGTGACGCTTGCGGCCCTATGTGCTTCAGGGGCGGCGGCTTGGGCCCTCGGATTGGCCGGGGTGTGGGTGCTGGTGTTGCCATTGGTGCTCCTGGGGTTGTTTGTCGTGGTTGCCGTGATGGCCGCGGGCGCGAGTCGACGTCAGCAGGACGCGCGTGTGCAGTCTGCTGAGCGTCGCCGCGAGTCTCGGGAACGCCAGTCCGACCAGCGCGAGGTTGCCCGTACGACCCGAGCGACGCGAGCAGCCCCGGCGCCCGGTCAAGTGCCCGCCCAGCCGCGTCCTCGACGTGAGGTCGCTCGTGCGCAGGTCAAGCGTCCACATACCCGGCCGGTCGCCCCGACTACGGCATCGACTTTCGAAGACCTCTTCGACCAAACAGCCTGATCGGGGGCCGTGGCAGGACTCTCCGGTCGTGGCTTGCTAGCCTCGGGGGCCCCGGGGTCGACCAACCTCGTCGGGGCTGTAGCGCAGTCCGGTAGCGCACCTCGTTCGCATCGAGGGGGTCAGGGGTTCGAATCCCCTCAGCTCCACATGACAGTTACACAGCAAGTTGGGCAGCAGGGTGGCGAAGGGGCCGGTCGCCGCATCATCGCGATGGCCGCATGCGCTTCGCTGGCCGCAGGTGGCCTGTGGGCTGCGGGGTTGGCGTCGGCATCCCCGGCCGGTGCGGTGCGCCCGATCGTGGGCTGCGGTTGGATTCAAGACGGTGAGGACAACCGCGATAACACGCTGACGTGCACCCAGCCGGGTCGCTCCTACACCATCGTGGTGGAAAAGGATTGCTGGAAGTACGCCCCGCCGGAAAATACAGTGGTGCTCGAACGGGTTGGCAACAAATGGCGTAAGACTGACAACGCCACGCTGCTGGTTCGTAAGGGTGCGGCCTACTGTGATGAAGACTACCCGTACATGACGCGCGTGACGATGTCGACCGAGGGATTAAAGCCCTACGAGACGCGTCGGTTCCGGTTGGTGCAGCCAGAGGGAGAGCGGGCCAGATCAACACTGGCCATGTTCGTGTGCCTCATGCGCGATGGTCGTAATAAAGACTGCCCCTGATCGAAAGTGCTAGCCATGCGAAGGACTAGATCCAACTAGGCATCCACATGCGCAAGGTCCACTGCTCGTATGGAATCGGCACAATTGTCCATACCGGATAGAACCACCAGGCGGCGACAACCGCGAGCAACACTGCCCCACCAGCAGCAATGGCTCCCCATCTACGCCGCGTTGGACTGTTATCGGCGGATCCGAGAACGGCACCGAGCGTCATCGCCAAAGCCATCGCGATAAACGGCACGAAGACAACGGTGTAGAAGGTGAAGATCGTACGGTCCAGGTAAAGCAGCCATGGCGCCCAGCCTGCGACAACCCCCGCCAGTACCGCCCCAAAACGCCAGTCACGACGAGCAACCCAGCGCCAGATCGAGTAGATCAGCGCCAAGCTGCCCAGCCACCACACCACCGGATTGCCAAGCGCGGTCACAGCAGCCGAGCACTGCTGGGCACCGCAGGTGCCAGCGACTTCATCACCTTCATAGAAGAACGAAGTGGGCCTGGTTTGTAGGAACCAACTGAGTGGATTCGATTGATAGGAGTGATCAGAATCGAGATTGACGTGAAAGTTCCATGCGGTGGAGTGGTAGTGCCATAGGGAGCGCAGCCAGTCGGGAACAATCGAGGGCTCCTGCCCGGCAGCCCACTGGCGATTCCACCCGGCATCGGTGAAGATCCACCCCGACCAGGTGACCAGGTAGACACCGATCGCTGTTATCACGATCGCGATAAATGCCGGTGGTGCGCTGCGCAGCAGGGTCGCCGACCAGGGCCGCCCCACCCCCAGTCGTCGTCGCAGACCGACGTCCCAGATGACGGTCATCAGCCCAAACACCGCGATGAACCACAGGCCCGACCACTTCACACTGCAGGCCAGGCCCAGGGTGATGCCGGCGGCCCATCGCCACGGCCTGGGGCCCAGGCGTCCGCCCCACTCGGTCATCATTGCCGCTGCACGCGGTGATCCCGCGGCGTGAACCCATCGTCGGCGTACTTGGTCTCGATCAATCAGTAAGAACCCAAATGAGGCCAGCACCCAAAATGAGATCACCATGTCCAGCACAGCGGTGCGACTCATGACGATGTGAATGCCGTCAAGGGCGAGTAGTAAGCCGGCGGTAACGCCGATGAGATCAGAACGGGTGAGGCGTCGGGCGATACGTACGGTGAGTAAAACCGACAATGTGCCCAGCAGGGCGACGGCAAAGCGCCACCCGAAAGGGGTCATCCCAAACAGCCACTCACCGATCGCGATGACCCATTTGCCGCCGGGCGGATGCACGACGTAGGAGGGATCCCCGGTGAAGATGTCGAGGGTTCGCCAGTTGCCGTCTGAGGCCAAGATCGTGTCATCGGCTCCCTCGACGAAGGATTGCTCCGAGCCGTATCTCAGCAGAGCGAGCGCATCTTTGGCGTAGTAGGTCTCGTCAAAGACAATGTCGTCTGGGCGGCCGAGGCTGGTGAATCTGATGATTCCGGCAACGGCAGTGACGCTCAGGGCACCGGCCCAGCCCCGCCACGCCAACGCTTGAGGCTTCCTGTCTGCCTCGGTGCCAGCGACGGTCATCTGATTATCGTAAGTGAGCGGGGGGTTGATCGGTCGTGGCGTGGCCGGGCGACGCTGCTGGCAGGATGCAGTCATGAACACTGTGGGTCGCGGCCGTTTGATTCTGGCCGCGACGCCACTGGGTAATTCCGGCGATGCCACCGATCGCCTCAAGACGGCATTGGAATCGAGCGACGTGATTGCCGCGGAGGACACCCGACGGTTACGACGCCTGGCAGCAGATTTGGGTGTCGTGGTCACCGGGCGCGTGATTTCGATGCATGACTCGGTCGAAGCCCAGCGGATTAACGGCATCTTGACCTCATTGTTGGATGGCCTGACGGTCGTCGTCGTCAGTGACGCCGGCATGCCAGCCATCAGTGATCCGGGATACCGGCTCATTCGGGCCGCCATTGACGCCGAGATCGAAATCTCAGTGCTACCGGGCCCAAGTGCCGTGCTGGCCGCTTTGGTGGTGTCGGGTTTGCCGGTGGATCGTTTCTGTTTTGAAGGGTTCATTCCACGCAAGTCCGCAGAAAGGCAGCGGTATCTCGATGCCCTCACCGAAGAACGGCGAACGATGGTGTTCTTTGAGGCGCCACACCGGATTGAGGCGACGCTGGCTGACCTGATCGCCGCTTTCGGACCCGAGCGGCAGGTGGCCCTGTGTCGCGAATTGACCAAGACGTATGAGGAGGTCATCCGCGGCGATTTGGCTTCCGTGCTGGCATCAGCCCAAGCAACTGCGCCCCGCGGCGAGATCACCCTGGTCGTCGGCGGCGCACCGGCGCCCGATCGAGTGGGAACTCCACAGGAGTGGGCTGATCAAGTGGCCGCTCATATCGCGGCTGGAGAGACGAAGAAAGACGCCATGATCACGGTCGCTCGACAGCTCGGGGTGCCGCGGCGCGAGGTGTACGACGCCGTGGTGGTGCACCTCGGGCAGCGGTGACTTGCGTAGGATCGGCGATCATGGCCGCTTACTACGTGACGACGCCGATCTACTACGTGAACGACGCCCCGCATATCGGCCACGCCTACACCACCACCGCGGGCGATGTGTTGACTCGCTGGCACCGGCAGCGGGGTGAGTCGGTGTGGTACCAGACTGGAGTCGATGAGCACGGCACCAAAGTGCAGCGGGCGGCTGAAGCCGCAGGAGTTTCTCCCCAGGAGTGGTGCGATCGACTCGTCTCGCAGGCCTGGATTCCAGTTTTGGATACGATCGATGCGGCGAACGATGGATTCATTCGCACAACGCAGGAACAGCACCGTCTCGGTGTTCAGCGTTTCTGGGAGGTAGTGCGCGACAACGGTTATGTGTACCAAGCCGACTACGAAGGCCCATATTGCGTGGGTTGCGAGGAATTCAAATTGCCCGGCGACGTGGTAACGACCGACGACGGCACGATCATGTGTCCGGTACATGATCGACCGGTTGAGATGCTGAGCGAAGCGAACTGGTTCTTTCGATTATCGGCGTTTACCGAGGCGCTCATTTCTCACTACGAGAATGATCCGTCCGCAATTGAGCCGGTGAGCGCTCATAACGAGGTGATGAGTTTTCTACGTCAGGGATTGCGCGATATCTCAATGTCGCGGTCCAGTGTCACGTGGGGGATAGGCCTGCCTTGGGACGAAAAGCAGGTTACCTACGTGTGGTTTGACGCGCTTTTGAATTACATCACCGCCATCGGTTACGGAACTGAGCCCGGTAGCGAACAGGCGATGGAGTTTGAGCGTATCTGGCCTGCTGATGTGCACCTGGTGGGCAAAGACATCTTGCGTTTTCATGCCGTGTACTGGCCGGCAATGTTGATGGCTGCTGGGCTTGCGTTGCCGCGCAAGGTGTTTGCGCACGGTTGGTTGTTGGTGGGGGGCGAGAAAATGAGCAAGACTCGCCTGACCGGCATCGCTCCAGAGTTCATCGTTGACCACTTTGGATCCGATGCTTTTCGGTATTACTTCATGCGTGCCATCAATTTCGGCCATGATGGCTCGTTTTCGTGGGAAGACATGAATGCTCGATACACGTCGGAGTTAGCCAATGGGCTTGGCAATCTCGCTTCACGGGGGACGGCCATGGTTGAGCGCTATCGCAACGGAGTGCTGCCAGCAGCTGGTCCGCCTACGGATGCGGAAACACACCTGCAGACGCTTTTGCTCAGTACGGTGGAGCGGTGTGATGAGCGAATGTTGGCGTTGGATTTCGCCGAGGGGATAGCTGCTATTCGCGAGTATGTCGAGGCGGTGAACCTATACGTGACCGAGCAACAACCATGGGCGTTGGCTAAGGATGACGCGCAGGCCGAACGTCTCAATTCGGTCCTCTACACGATCATCGAATCGCTGCGTGCGATCTGCGTGTTGTATTTCCCGGTGATGCCCAAAGCGATGGCGGCGCTGTGGCAAAGCCTCGGGGCACATGCGGCTCTAGGAGAGATTGCCGATCAGCGAATTCAGTCCACCGCTCAATGGGGGCAGATGCCGGCTGGGACGGTAGTGTCGAAGGGCGAAAACCTATTCCCACGGTTAGCCGATGCTGATGTCCAAAGCTGATCAGGGGCGACCATCGACACCTGAACCGCTACCTTCACCGGTGGTTGACTCGCACTGTCATCTAGATGTCGTTGACAGGCATCTGAAGGGATCCGACGAGGAACTCGGTGTCGAAGCAGCCCTTGCCCGCGCGGCATCGGTAAACGTCACGCGAGTCGTTCAGGTGGGCTGTGACGTCGCATCATCGCGGTGGGCGGTGAGTGTTGCCGAAGAGTTTGATTCGGTGATCGCGGCGGTTGCAATTCACCCCAATGATGCTGCACGCGTAGGAAACCTCGATGGCGTCCCTGCTCTTGATGCGCAAATCGACGAGATCGAATCGCTCCTGGTGAACCCGTGCGTTCGTGCAGTGGGTGAGACGGGTCTGGATTACTTTCGAACCGGTGACGATGGCAAACCAGCTCAGCAGCACTCTTTTCGCCGCCATATCAACCTGGCCAAAAAGTACGACCGCACACTCGTGATTCACGATCGAGATTCCCACGATGATGTCATCGCCATCCTGCGCGAAGAGGGTGCTCCAAATCGCGTTGTTTTCCACTGCTTTTCCGGCGACGTGGCCATGGCGCGCATCTGCGCTGACAATGGCTGGTGGTGCTCTTTCGCTGGGGTTGTTACGTTTCCCAGTGCCGAGCAATTGCGTGAAGCCCTTATTGTCTTGCCACGGGAATTACTTTTGGTCGAGACAGACGCACCATACTTGACGCCCGCGCCCCATCGAGGCCGCGTGAATGCTTCGTATTTGATCCCGCATACGGTTCAGATGATGTCGGCGACGCGCGGTGAGTCGATAGAGGAACTTTGTTTAGCTCTATGGGACAACAGTATGCGCGCATTTGGTGTCTGGTAGCGATGCTTCGGGTAACACTGTGAGTGACGGACTCCTTGGCGCCAAGCAGGTGCGTGACATTGCGGAGTCCCTTTTTTTGCGCCCAACAAAACAGCGTGGACAGAACTTTGTGATTGATCCGAATACGGTTCGAAGAATTGTGGATCGATCGGCGATTTCCGTGAATGACATCGTGCTCGAGGTTGGTCCTGGCCTTGGGTCGCTGACGCTCGGCCTACTGCCGCGTGCTGGGCAGGTGGTCGCTATCGAAATTGAGCAGGTGCTAGCTGATCAGCTACCACGAACGGTTGCCAAACAGCAGCCCGATTCCATCGATCGGCTGATCGTGATTACGGCTGATGCGGGGGCAGTCACGTCGCTTCCGAGCCCACCCACTGCGCTTGTTGCCAACCTGCCCTACAACGTCGCTGTTCCGGTGTTGCTGAACCTGCTCGCGCGTTTCCCCAGCATTGAGCAAGGTTTGATTCTCGTTCAAGCCGAAGTGGCGGACCGGTTGGCTGCCGCACCCGGCAGTCGAATCTATGGTGTCCCCTCAGCAAAGCTGGCTTGGTACGCGAAGGCGCAACGGGCTGGTCGGGTTCCGGCGAGCGTCTTTTGGCCGGTTCCGCGTGTGGAATCCGGGCTCGTTGCCTTCTCGCGACAGCCCGCACCTGATACGGCGGCCTCGCGAGAGCAAACCTTCGAGGTTATCGACGCTGCTTTTGCTCAGCGTCGCAAGACGTTGCGGGCGGCACTAGCCACGTGGGCGGGATCGCCGGCGCAAGCAGAGCAGATCCTGCTCGCAGCCGGGGTTGATCCCAGTGTGCGTGGTGAGCAACTAACGGTTTCAGGGTTCGCGCAGATCGCCGCAGCGGGTATGAGGGTGTAGTGCGGTCCACCTAGAGTGGGGGATATGACCGTTCGGGCTAGTGCACCGGCCAAGACGAATGTGGTGTTGTCGGTTGGGCGCAAGCGCGCAGACGGGTACCACGGCCTCGCGACGATATTTCAGGCATTGGATCTGCGCGATGAAGTGGTGGTAGCTCAGCGACCGGCTGGTGCCGGTGTCCAAGTATCTGTAAGCGGTGCCGATGCGGACGCTGTGCCCGACGACCACACGAATCTCGCTGCGCAGGCTACCCACTTGATGGCAGAGCGCTATGACATCAGCCCTGATGTGCAGATCACGATCACCAAAGCGATTCCGGTCGCTGGTGGCATGGCCGGTGGCAGCGCCGACGCTGCGGCAACGCTGGTTGCACTGAATGCACTTTGGCACCTGCACTTGTCGCGAGATGCCTTAGCGGAACTTGGTTTTCAACTAGGTTCAGATGTCCCGTTCTCGCTGCACGGGGGCACGATGCTGGGCCTAGGTCGCGGCGAGCGGCTGACACCCGTGCTTTCGACGGGGGTGCTGCACTGGGTGGTTGCGGTGTGTCATGGCGGACTCTCAACGCCATCGGTATACCGGGAGTTCGACCGGTTGACCGCGAGTCGTAATTGTGGGGATCCTAGTGTGCCAGATGCAGCGCTGCAGGCGCTGCGCACCGGTGACGTGGCAGCGCTAGGTGGCCGGTTGGCCAACGACCTGCAACCTGCTGCACTGCACTTGATGCCGTCATTGGCTCAGGTGCTCAGCGACGGGAGCGATGCTGGCGCCTTGGGTGGCATCGTTTCGGGAAGCGGCCCAACCGTAGTCTTCCTGGCCCGAGATCGCGAGCATGCGATAGATCTTGCTGTGCTTATGAGTGCGAGTGGTCGCCTCCGTCGTGTTCACGCCGTTACGGGCGGTGCCCTGGGAGCGACAGTGGAGTCAACCGACGACGACTAGCGTATGTGCCCTGCCGTAGGTATTTGCTGTGACGGTTACTGTTTTGAGTCAGATCGCAACGGTTGTGGCGAGGATTCCAGATGTGACAGTCCATTCCAGGCAAGGTTGACGATGTGGGCGACGACTTCCTCTTTCCGCGGCTTACGCACATCGAGCCACCACTGTCCGGTGAGCGCAGTCATCCCCACCAGCATTCGCGAATACGCCGGAGCTAAGCCTTTCGGTAGTCCATGGGCGGCAAATTGTTGGGCCAGTTCATCTTCGACCTGCCCCGCGATATCGACGATCAGGCTCGCGAAGGATCCCGTTTGTTGCGAGACGGGTGAGTCACGTACCAAAATCGCAAAACCCTCGGAGTTCTCGTCAATGTAGTCAAAAAGAGCGAGGCCGGCTTGTTCAAGGAGTTGCCGCGGATGGTCGCCATCAAGCGCGCTCGTTATGCGCTCCATCAGGGTGTTCATTTCGCGGTCCACGACCACGGCGTAAAGACCTTCTTTGCCGCCAAAGTGTTCATAAACAACTGGTTTTGACACGTCAGCTTTAGCCGCGATCTCTTCTACGCTGACCGCCTCGTAGCCCTTTTCGGCGAACAACTTTCGCCCCACCGCCAACAGTTGCTCGCGCCGTTCGCGGCCAGACATACGCATGGAGTGACCTTAGTCGTCAGGAAGGAGATGTGGGTTCGACCCAGCCCGGAATCCGACGGCGCACCTTCGGATCCTTCAACCGTGCGGCGAGTCGTTCGGGTCTGGGCCAGCGCACGTCAGTGATCAGTCGAATCTTTTCCATGACGCGAATAATCTCGGCGCTCGCGTCGAACTGGCCACGCAGAACGCCGTGACGCGCGGACGTGGGATCAGCGTGGTGCAGGTTATGCCATGACTCACCCAGTGATGGAAAGGCGAGCCAGGGAACGTTCGTGGCGTTGTCGCGTGTCCTAAACGGGCGGGTGCCAAACACGTGACAGATGGAGTTAATCGACCATGTCACGTGGTGCAACAAGGCGACGCGAATGAGGCCGGCCCAGAAGAATGCTGTGAGGGCACCGAGCCATGACCAGGTGATCAATCCACCAGCGATGGCGGGAAGCAACAGCGACGCCGCGACGAGCCAGCCAAAGTTGCGCGAGAGCCAATCGAGGTCGCGATCGGCACGAATATCGGGCGCATACCGATCGATGGAGGTGTTCTGGTTGTCAAATAACCAGCCCACGTGTGCAAAGGCGAGACCCTTGGCGAGGGCCTTGCGAGAGGTGCCGTAGCGCCACGGACTATGGGGATCGCCCACGTCGTCACTGCGGGCATGGTGCAGACGGTGATCGGCCACCCACTGGTCGAGTGAGCCTTGAATGGCAAGGCCTCCTGCAAGAGCAAGGCCGACGCGGACGAACCGACCTGATTTGAATGAGCCGTGAGTGAAGAGTCGGTGGTAGCCAATGGTGATGCCGATGGCCGACACCAGGTAGAACAGCGCCGCTAGGCCCACGTCGAGCCACGACAGCCAGCCGCCCCATGCCACCGGTATGGCCGCGACAACAGCAAGTAGCGGAACGACAACGAAGGCTCCGATAGTTATGCGCATGCCGATGGCCAAGGGCACCGTCGCTGGTGCAGCCTTGGGGTTTGCAGTCATCGTGGACTGAGTGGGAGCGGGTGATGTGGACGCCATGGGTAACTCCTCGGCTGATGCTGGCCACGCAGCAACGCAACCTACGCCACCGTAACCTACGGAGCCGTAGGTCGCCCAATGGAGGTCGGGTTTTGCGCTGAGACCAACCAGCATGGGCAAGGCCGGATCCCCCATAGATCCCCCGACAGGGCGGGGTGGCACACTTAGGCGCTGCAATCCCGGCTCGTCTAATGGCAGGACAAGAGACTTTGAATCTCTGAATGGGGGTTCGACTCCCTCGCCGGGAGCTGAGGTCGAGGGGTAGGGTGCGACCCGATGAACGCCCATCCCGGCTCGAGCCCACCGGTCGTGGTCATCCTCGCCGCTGGCGAGGGCACGCGAATGAGATCAGCGCGACCTAAAGTCCTGCATTCCATCGCCGGCCGAACGCTGCTTCAACACGTGATTGCCGCTGCCGCGGCTGTCGAACCGGCCCATGTCATGGTGGTGGTCGGGCACGGCAAGGACGAGGTCATTGCCCACCTCGACGAGGTGGCTCCCTGGGTTGACACGGTCGTGCAGCAGGTGCGGGCAGGCACCGGCAACGCGGTTCGCGTGGCCATGGATGCGCTCATCCGGGGCGGACACCTGACACTAGAGGGCAGCGGCCCGGTGATCGTGTTGAGCGGGGACACACCACTACTGACCGGCGAAACTGTCAGGCACCTTTTGCTTACCCACCAGACACAGGCCGCGGTCGGAACATTGCTCAGCGCTCAGTTGCGTGATCCGGCAGGTTACGGACGCATCGTCCGCGACGACGCAGGGGACATATCGGCCATTGTTGAAGACAAAGATGCCGATCTTGTGGTTCGAGCCATCGACGAGATCAATGCTGGCATGTATGTCTTCGAAGTGGAGCAATTGCTTGCGGCGCTCTCTCAATTGACGACTGATAACGCCCAAGGCGAGGAATACCTGACCGACGTGCTCGCCTCGCTGCGCGAACGAAGCCACCGGCTGATTGCGGAATTGGTCACTGATGTAGACGAGATCCTTGGCGTCAATGATCTCGTTCAGTTGGCGCAGGCCGCAGCGATCATGCGCGATCGCATCAACGAAGGATGGATGCGTGCAGGTGTGGCGATGATCGACCCCGCCAGCGTGTGGATTGATGTTGATGTCGACCTCGAACCTGATGTTGTCCTCATGCCGCAAACGCATTTGGTGGGACCGACGAGCGTAGCTTCCGGAGCTCAAATTGGGCCCGGCACAACCCTGACAAGTTGCGAGGTCGCGGCTGACGCGATGGTGCGACACACAGTTGCCGAGTTGGCGGTGATTGGCCCGCGGGCGACGGTCGGGCCATTTACCTACCTGCGACCGGGCACGAGATTGGGTGCGGGGTCGAAGGCTGGTGCATATGTAGAAATGAAGAACGCTGATCTTGGAGATGGTGCCAAGGTGCCGCATTTGTCCTATGTCGGCGATGCCACGATTGGCGAGAACAGCAATATTGGTGCGGCCACAGTCTTCGTCAATTACGACGGTGTGGCCAAACACCACACGGTGGTTGGCCGCGATGTTCGAATCGGCAGTGACTCAATGTTGATCGCCCCGGTTGAGATTGCAGATGGTGCCTATACCGCGGCGGGTTCGGTCATTACCGATGATGTCCCGCCAGGTGCAATGGCGGTCGGCCGAGCGCGTCAACGAAATATTACGGGGTGGGTTGCTCGGCGCCGCGCTGATACCGCCTCGGCTGTGTCGGCACACTCAGCAGAAGAAGCCTTGAAATCCACATCATCTGAGTCGGGTATTCCGGCATCGAAGGAAGGAGATCAGTGAGCAGCCTTACGATCCCCCCGAGTAAGCGCCTGGTGCTGTTGTCAGGACGGTCACACCCAGAACTCAGTCAAGAGGTAGCCGATCAACTTGACGTTGATCTGTGTCCGGTATCCGCCTATGACTTTGCCAATGGCGAGATTTTCGTCCGGTTTAAAGAATCTGTGCGCGGCTGTGACGCCTTTGTTCTGCAAAGCCACACCGCGCCCATCAACACCTGGATCATGGAGCAGTTGATCATGGTCGATGCGCTCAAGCGTGCTTCGGCAAAGCGCATCACCGTCATCGCCCCGTTTTATGGCTACGCCCGTCAGGACAAGAAGCATCGTGGCCGTGAGCCGGTATCGGCCCGTCTCATGGCTGATCTGTTCAAGGCAGCTGGCGCGGATCGGCTGATCTCGGTTGACCTGCACACGTCACAGATTCAGGGTTTCTTTGACGGGCCCGTCGATCATCTGTTCGCCCTCCCGTTGCTTGCGGATCACGTCGCCAAGAATGTCGATCGGTCACTCATCACGGTGGTCTCGCCCGATGCGGGGCGGGTGCGCGTGGCTGAAAAGTGGACAGACATCCTCGGCGCCCCTTTGGCCATCATTCACAAGCGTCGCGATCCTGATGTGCCTAATCAGGTGACGATGCTGGAGGTTGTGGGCGATGTTCAGGGGCGGATATGTGTCGTGGTCGACGACATGATCGACACCGGCGGCACGATCGTGCAAGCTGCCGAAACCCTGTTCAACAATGGAGCGGCCCAGGTGATTGTGGCAGCTACTCATGGCATCTTGAGTGATCCTGCGCGCGAGCGGCTGGAGAATTCCCGCATTAGTGACGTCATTGTGACCAACACGCTTCCGATCGCTCCTGATCGGGTCTTTGACAAGCTGACCGTGCTATCGATTGCACCGTTATTAGCCAAGGCGATTTACGAGGTATTCACCGATGGCTCAGTCACACGAATGTTTGAGCCCGACGAGCCGGCGCTGGTGGTGAACTAGCCCTTCGCGGCTAGTGATCCCCCTGTCATTCGCTTCGTCGGTGGGGGTAAGGTGGGGTTGTTCTAGGCGAGGGTGGCGCATGCTTCACCGTTATCGACAGAACCAGAGCGTCACGCTCATGGTTCTTCGCGGTTGGCTTGTGACGTAACCGAGCTAAATGTCCGCTGATAGCAATGACTAAAGGAGTCTCCACGTGTACGTGCCTTTGCAAGCCGAACTTCGCAGCGATTTCGGCAAAGGTGCCGCCCGAAAGCTTCGCCTAACAGGGCGAATTCCGGCGGTGATGTATTCGGGGGGGTCTGAGGTTGTGCACGTATCGGTTCCGGAGCATGAGTTGACCCTGGCCCTACGCAAGCCATCGGTGACGTTGGAAATTGTTGTCGATGGTGCCAAGACCCTGACCAAGCCTCGCGACGTGCAACGAGATCCGGTCCGTCGCAACATTGAACACATTGATCTGATCGTCATCGATGACACCGAAGCGAAGAAGCGCGTTCAGCGCTCGGCTGCCATGGCCGCTGAGGCCGAGGCTGCAGCGGCAGCGGCCGAAAGTGCCCCTGAATTCTCCGGGTCCTATGCGACCGAGGGCTCGTTAGAGGACGAGGGTGTTCAGGTCGCTGCAGATAATCAATCAGCCGACGGTGAGGCTTCCTGACCTCGGTTAGTTGATGGAGCGGTAACCACATGGCACAGCAATCACCTCCATGGATAGTGGTGGGGTTGGGAAACCCAGGAGACCGCTACGTCGCTACCCGCCACAACATCGGTGAAATGGTCGTCGACCATCTCGTCGACGAATCACACGGTCGATGGAAGTCCTCCCGCAAGACACGCAGTGATATCTGTCAAGAGCGCTGGGGCGACGACCAGGTGGTGTTAGCTCGACCGCACAGTTTCATGAACGAATCGGGCGGTCCGATCAGCTCGCTCATGCAGTTCTTCGGATCATCAAGTGCCACGCTCGTGGTCCTGCACGATGAGCTGGACCTACCTTTTGGTGCCTTACGCATCAAGGCGGGTGGTGGTGACAACGGGCACAACGGCCTGCGCAGTGCCCGCGCCAGTCTTGGCACGGGTGAGTTCATCCGTGTGCGCGTGGGGATCGGGCGCCCGCCTGGGCGTCAAGATCCAGCAGACTATGTCTTGCGTCCATTCACGACAGGTGAACGGAGTGAACTCGCTGAGGTTGTGGCCCGAGCGGGAGCGGCGGTGCGCCGCATCGTGAGCGATGGTGTTGCCGCGGCACAAAATCAGTTCAATAGTGGAGCAGACAAGACCATAGACGAGGCTGGGAGAGACCCGAAATGACTGACCAACTCACCGATATGCAGATATCAGCGGTGATTGCGGCAGAGGCCGGTGCGCTGTTGATGGACCTTCGCCAAACGTTCGGGCAGCCTTCGGACCAGGAGGCAGAAAAGGAACTCAAGTCCCTTGGCGATCGGCGATCGCATAATCACATCGTGGCGCGCTTTGGCGAGCTTCGACCGGATGACCTCGTGCTGAGCGAAGAGGGAGTTGATGATTCGGATCGGCTAGCAGCAGACCGTGTCTGGATTGTTGATCCGCTTGACGGAACCCGAGAGTTTGGTCAAGGTCGTGATGATTTTGCGGTGCATATCGTCCTGTGGTCTCGAGATCCATCTGCGCCAACAGGCGGTCGGCTCAGTGCGAGCACCGTGGAATTACCGGCACAGAAAATTACACGACGCCAGGACGATATCGCCCCCATGCTCCCGGGTCTCCCGCACGAGCGACCGGTCCGGATCGTGGCATCTCGCACTCGGCCTCCGGCAACTTTGGGAGTTGCGGTCGACATCATGGCTGCGAGTTTGGCTGAACAGGGATTCACCGCCGGCGTCGAAGTGATCGACGTTGGTTCGGTAGGCGCGAAGGTCAACGAGATTCTTTGTGGCCGAGCCGACGCATACGTGCACGACACCGGCTTCTGGGAGTGGGATGTCGCCGCTCCGCTAGCGATCGCTCACGCGTATGGACTGACCGCATCGCACATTGACGGTCGACCGGTTGAGTTTAATTCGCCTCACCCGTATGTCACAGACCTGATCGTAGGTAACCCGGGCGTTGTTTCTGAGCTTCAGGTCGCGATGGTCGAGGCCAGTCAAGCGTGACGCTGGCCGGACTCAGGGCGACTCTGACCCAGGACACAACACTCGAACGTATCTTGGCCACGGCGGGCCATGGCCACCAATCTGAGCACCTGGTCGCTCCTGAAGCGAGCCGGCCTTTCCTGGCCGCAACGATTGCTGATGCGCTCACTAGTGCCGAGGACTTAGCGAGCGACGACGTCCCACCGTTGGTTCTGGTGGTGACGGCCTCGGCCGTTGAGGCAGAGGATCTCGTAGCTGGCATTCGCGATTTATGCGGGGCCGAAGCTGCCGAAGTTTTTCCCGGGTGGGAGACCCTGCCGCACGAGCGCCTCAGTCCGGCCGCAGACACCGTCGGCCAGCGCATTGAGGTCTTGACGCGTTTGGCCCGCGCGGATGGGTCGCTCAGGGTCATCTGCGCCCCCGTTCGGGCTGTTTTGCAGCCGATTATCAGTGATCTTGGCTCCTTCGAGCCGATTGTTGTAAATGCGGGCGATGACGTTGACTTGATGAAACTTGCTGAAGGTCTCGTCACTTTTGGTTACGTCCGAACCGACCTTGTCGAACGTCGCGGCCAGTTTGCGCTACGCGGTGGAATTCTTGATGTGTTTGCACCCAATGACGAGCACCCAGCGCGGATTGAATTATGGGGTGACACTGTTGAAGAGGTACGTGCTTTTTCGGTGGCTGATCAGCGCTCGCTGCATCTGGTCACCGATGGCCTTCGGGCATTGCCGGTACGCGAGTTGCTCTTAACTGCGCAAGTGCGCTCTAGGGCGAAGGACCTGGCCGTGAGTCACCCGGAGCTAGCGGGTATTGCTGAACAATTGGCCGAGGGCATCGTTGTTGACGGTATGGAGGCGCTGGCGCCGGTGTTAGTTGATCGACTGGAGTTATTGGTCGATCAGTTACCGCAGGATTCGGTTATTTTGTTATGCGATCCGGACAAAGTGCGGGGTCGGGCCAAGGATCTCGTGCAAACTTCGCAGGAGTTTCTTGAGGCGTCCTGGCACAACGCTGCGGCGGGTGCGGCGACGCCCTTGGATCTTGGAGCAGCGGCTTATGCCGATCTCGACGATGTCGAGCAGGCAGCGACTGGTCGAGGAGTCGCCGTGTGGACGACCGCGCCGTTTGCCTCGTCAACTGTCGATGCCGTAATCGAAGTGATGGCTTTGCCGACGTATCGAGGTGATATCAGACAGGTAGTTTCTGATCTTCGCGGATGGCTCGCAGAAGGGCGGTCTGTTGCTGTCGTCGCTGAAGGCCACGGAACAGCAGAGCGTTGGGCACACAGTCTCCGCGATGAGGGCTTGAATGTTCAAGAAGTACCCGACATCGATAAGTTCCCGCCGACCGATGTCGTGACCGTTTCTACGGCACGCCTTCGCGAAGGTATTGTGCTGCCGCACATTGTCGTCGTTACCGAGAGCGACATCCTCGGGCAACGCAATGCCACTCGCGAGTCACACAAGATGCCCTCAAAGCGACGGCGCGCGGTTGATCCAATGCAGTTGGCAGCGGGTGATTTTATCGTCCACGAGCAACACGGGGTCGGTCGCTACGTTGAGATGGTCCAACGTGAAGTTGCCGGTGCGACCCGCGAATACTTGGTCTTGGAGTATGCATCATCCAAGCGCGGACAACCCGCTGATCGATTGTATGTGCCCACCGACCAACTTGATCAGGTAACGCGGTACGTCGGCGGTGAATCGCCTAGCGTTCATCGGCTTGGCGGTAGCGATTGGCAGAAATCAAAAGCTCGAGCGCGTCGAGCTGTTCGCGACATTGCCGGTGAATTAGTGCGCTTGTACGCCGCGCGTACCTCGACTCCGGGTCGAGCCTTCGGGGCAGACACCGAATGGCAGCACGAACTTGAAGATGCGTTCGCTTATGTCGAAACTGCTGATCAACTGGCATGTATCGACGAGGTGAAGGCCGACATGGAGAAACCCATACCTATGGACCGGGTGATCTGTGGTGACGTTGGCTACGGGAAGACGGAGATTGCCATCCGGGCGGCGTTTAAGGCGGTTCAAGATGGCACACAGGTGGCGGTCTTGGTGCCCACAACGCTTCTGGTGCAGCAGCATCTTGGCACTTTTTCTCAGCGCTATGCACCGTTCCCGGTGAAGGTTGCCGCACTGTCAAGATTCCAAACTGACGCAGAAGCAAATGCAGTGATCAGTGGGATTGCCGATGGGACCATTGATGTAGTGATCGGCACACACCGCCTCTTGGGCGCAAAGGTTAAGTTCAAAGACCTCGGCCTTGTCATCGTTGACGAGGAGCAGCGCTTCGGCGTGGAGCACAAGGAGCACCTCAAGACATTGCGGGCAAGCGTTGATGTGTTGACAATGTCGGCGACCCCGATCCCAAGAACGCTGGAGATGTCGCTTACGGGTATTCGCGAGATGTCCACGATTCAGACTCCACCCGAACAACGTCACCCGATTTTGACCTTCGTCGGCCCATACGACGACAAGCAGGTAGCTGCGGCGATTCGCCGGGAACTTATCCGCGACGGTCAGGTCTTTTTTGTGCATAACCGGGTGGATTCCATTGATCGGGCCGCAGCGCGCGTTCGGGAGTTGGTGCCCGACGCTCGTGTGGCGGTTGCGCACGGGCAGATGAACGAGCACGAACTTGAACGCATTGTGGTGTCGTTCTGGGAGGGAGATATCGATGTGCTGGTGTGTACGACGATCGTAGAAAATGGAATAGATATTTCAAACGCCAATACGCTCATCGTGGATCGAGCCGATGTGATGGGACTGTCGCAACTGCATCAATTGCGTGGCCGCGTAGGGCGTGGGCGCGAGCGGGGATACGCCTATTTCTTGTATCCGGCGGAGAAGCCACTTAATGAAACCGCCTATGAACGTTTGTCCACGATTGCCCAGCACAACGACTTGGGATCGGGCATGCACATCGCTATGAAGGACCTGGAGATTCGTGGTGCGGGAAACCTCCTCGGCGGTGAGCAGAGCGGGCAGATAGCTGAGGTGGGCTTCGATCTGTACGTGCGGCTGGTCGGTGAAGCTCTCGCAAACTATCGCGGTGAGAGCGCCGAGGAGCACGTGCAGACCCGCATCGAACTACCAATCGATGCGCACATTCCGCATGAATATGTGGCCGAGGAACGCCTCCGCCTGGAGGCATATCGACGTCTGGCTGATGCCCATGATGCTGTGGCTATCGATGCTGTTGTCGAGGAACTAGTGGACCGATACGGCCCGCTCCCCGATCCGGTGGAGAGGCTGCTGGTCGTTGCCCGGTTCAGGGTGCGAGCTCAAGCAGCCGGGTTGGAGGAGGTCATTGCCCAGGGCAGCAAGATTCGAGTTCATCCTGTTGAGTTGCCGGAGTCTGCTCAAATGAGACTTGCGCGGCTCTACCCGGGAACCATCGTCAAGTCGGCGATCCGTACCATTCTTTTACCGTGTCCGAGGACGGCCACGGTGGGAGGCAAGCCCCTGACCGGTATTGAATTGTTGGCATGGGCCACCGAGTTGGTGGATGTCTTGGCCCCGATCGAGTCAGTCAGGAGTGCATAGTGGTGAGCGTTCGACGTCGTTTCGTATCGGCGGCCGTGGCTGTTGCAGCCGCAGGTTTCGTGCTTTCAGCGTGCGGGGGTGGCCAGGCGGCCGGTTCAGCGGCCGTGCTCGGCGACCAGCGCATCACGACCGGTGCGGTAAGCGATGCGTTGACTGAGATCAATGAGGGTCTCGGTCGGCCGGCCAATACGCCTAACGCCGCGGCCGTACAGAGCAATGTGCAGCGGCTGATTCGCGGCAATCTTGTCGATCAGGCCGCAGACCGCCTGGCCGTGAGCGTTGACGAGGGCGCCGTTGACCGTGAATTGCTCAACACGCTGGCAAACGCCGGAGGCCAGCAGGCTCTTGACGATGCACTGTTGCAGAGTGATATCCCGCCATCGGCCATTGCTGATGAGATTCGCGTCTCGCTGCTGCTAGGTGAAATCGGCGCTGCCCTCGCTCCCGATGCAGACCAGCAGGTGCGAAACACCCTGGTGTTCGAGTACCTGGTCGCGCTGTCGAATGAACTAGACGTCACCGTGAGTGCCCGGTTTGGCAGTTGGGATACGGCTGAGTTAGCCGTCGGCCCCATTCCGACGGATGTGGCCTCACCTGTTTCGTCGCCGCTGGGCGGATAAACCCCGTGGTGGCAGGCGATGGGGTTCGCGAACTTGTTGCCATCATGGATCAACTTCGGTCACCGGGCGGGTGTCCGTGGGATGCACGCCAGACGCACCAGAGTTTGGTCGAGTACCTCGTTGAAGAAACCTATGAGGTAGTAGAAGCCATCGAAGGTCAAGATTCCAGCGGGCTTTGTGAAGAACTAGGGGACCTACTTCTGCAGGTGGTTTTTCATTCTCGAATTGCTGCCGAATCAGAGTCGGCCCCCTTTGACATAGACGATGTTGCCGCAGGAATCGTGGCCAAACTCATTCGTCGGCACCCGCACGTATTTGCTACTGAGGATGTGGACGGGGTTGACGGAATCGAGTCTCGCTGGCAGGAACTGAAGAGGCAAGAAAAAGGCCGCGATTCAGTAACCGAGGGCATCCCAAGTTCACTTCCAGCCCTGTTGTTCGCCAACAAAGTTCTCTCGCGCAGTGCACATATTGGCGCGATTCCACAGCAACACTTGAAAGCGGAGTCTGCACTTGCTGAGGTGCGCGACGAGGAAGCTTTCGGTGATTTCCTCCTTGCGTTGGTGTTCGCTGGCCGTGCCCACGGCTGGGACAGTGAGATGGCGCTGCGCGCGGCCAATCATCGTTTTGTGGATGACGTCAAAGCCATTGAACTAAATGTGAATACGCCGTGAACGAGGCACAGCTTGAGTTTGCGGCGGCCTCGCGTTCGGCCATCAACACCCTTATTGAATCTGATCCGGTCGCCGCGACGTCGCTGGGAGATCATCGATGTGATGATCGACTGCCGGATCGCACCGACGGTGCCGTTACGCGGCTCACCGCAATCCTCGATGAACACCTGGCTCGTCTTGATGCCGTGGACGATGTAGATCTAGAACTCTCTGAGCAGGTGGATCTGGAAATCCTGCGCGCACGTGTAACGGCCGTGCGTTTTGACATGGCCGAGGTGCAGCGACATAAGTGGGATCCGCTGATGTGGAACCCATCCTCGGCTCTGTACCTGTTGACTTCGCGCGCATTCGCACCCGTCGAGGAGCGATGGGCGAGTGCGCGTGCGCGATTGCAGGAGGTGCCGGCCTATCTCGCCGACGGGCGTTCGACGCTGGGTGAAATGTCAGGCATCCACGTCGAGACGGCGATTGCTCAGTTGTCAGGATTCGACGCCGTGGCTGAACGCCTCTCAGCGCTCGCCGATGAAGTCGGCACTCCGATCGGTGATGAGATCGCAGCTGCTGAGGTTGCTGTTGCCGAGCATGTGTCGTGGCTGCGCGAACAGTTACCGGTTTCAATGCGCGATCCGCGTCTCGGAGTCCGGTTGTACAGCGCTGCTGTGTGGAATCACCTCGACGAGGAGATCGGGCCCGGCGCCATCGTGGAAGCAGCCGAGTCGCATCTGGATGAGGTCACCACTCGCATGCGCGAGGTGGCAGCGGAGTTTCTGGGTACCCGGGTGACCGAGCAGGGCATCGTGCAACGCGCTCTGGATCAGATCGCGCAGCGGGCGCCGGTCACAGACGCGACGGTCCTTCCGATCGTTCGACGCGCACTGGCGCGTTGCACGGAATTCGTTCGAGATCATGACCTGGTGACGGTGCCGGATCTGGACACCCGAATTATTGACATGCCCGAGATTCATCGTGGAATCGCGGTCGCCTACTGTGACGCGCCCGGCCCATTAGAAGACACGGATGTCGCAACCTATGTGGCGGTTGCTCCAACTCCTGATGATTGGACCACCGAGCAGGTCGACTCTTTCTATCGTGAATACAACGAGGTCCTCCTGCATGAATTGACGATTCATGAGGCGATGCCCGGCCACGTTCTGCAACTGGCTCACGCGCGCCGCGATCGACACGGAAGTCTGGTCCGAAGGTTCGGCCGTAGCGGGGTCTTCGTAGAGGGATGGGCGGTCTACGCCGAGCAGATGATGCTTGATGCAGGATACACCGCTAACGCCGAACCAGATGCTGGTCAGGCTATTGCATTGCAGCACTTGAAGATGCAGGCACGCATGTCGCTGAACGCAATCTTGGACGTGCGAGTTCATGGTGGTGACATCGTCGAACACGAGGCGATCGATCTGTTGGTGCGACGTGGATTCCAAGAGCCTAGTGAAGCCCAAGGGAAGTGGCGACGGGCACTCTTGACGGCCACGCAACTGCCCACGTACTTCGTTGGTTACCTGGCGGTGCGCTCGATTGCCGACGACCTGCGGGTGCTTCATCCGGGCTGGTCCAGTAGGCAGGTGCACGACTTGGTTTTGTCAGAAGGTTCGCCTGGCCCTCGACACCTACGCGCACTACTGGGCCTGTAGCCACCTTTATCCGCAACCACAGGCATTGGCCCGGTAGGTCAGGTCTAGGGTGATCGGCATGGCTTCTATCGATGATGTGCTGGCCCGCGAGATTCTTGATTCACGCGGTAATCCGACGCTTGAAGTGGAGATCACCCTGGACGATGGAACCACAGCTCGAGCGGCGGTCCCCTCGGGCGCATCGACGGGGGCTTTCGAGGCCGCCGAACGGCGCGACGGCGATAGCGACCGGTACTCCGGTAAGGGTGTGCAGCAGGCACTCGTGGCCGTCGAGGACGAGATCGCCCCGGAAATCTTGGGTATTGACGCAAGTGAGCAACGGATCATCGATCAGTTAATGATTGATCTGGACGGCACACCGCAGAAATCACGATTGGGCGCCAACGCGATCCTGGGTGTCAGCCTCGCGGTGTCACGAGCGGCTGCTCAGTCAGCCAAGCTGCCGTTGTTTCGATATGTCGGTGGACCAAACGCTCATGTGCTGCCGGTGCCAATGATGAACATTCTTAATGGTGGGGCCCATGCGGACACCGGCGTTGACATCCAGGAGTTCATGATCGCCCCCGTTGGCGCACCAACCTTTGCCGAAGCCTTGCGTTGGGGCACGGAGGTCTATCACTCCTTGAAGTCAGTGCTCAAGGGCTCAGGGTTCGCCACAGGCCTTGGTGATGAAGGTGGTTTCGCGCCGGATCTTGCCAATAATCGAAGTGCCCTCGATCTGATCGTCGTGGCGATCGCTGAGACCGGGCTGACTTTGGGTGAGGACATCGCGTTAGCCCTGGACGTGGCATCGACGGAGTTTTTCGTCGACGGTGTTTATCGATTCGAGGGGGCAGACCGATCCGCTGAGTGGATGACCGGCTACTACGAAAGCCTGGTTGCCGATTACCCGATGGTGTCCATTGAGGATCCGCTAGCAGAAGATGACTGGGCAGGTTGGATTCATCTCACTACGGCAATGGGCGCGACCGTGCAATTGGTCGGAGACGACCTGTTCGTGACCAATCCTGAGCGACTTGCACGCGGTATTGCGGAGGGAGCGGCGAATGCCCTCCTGGTCAAGGTCAATCAGATCGGCACGTTAACCGAGACGCTCGATGCTGTCGCACTCGCGCAGTCGAGCGGCTACCGCTGCATGATGAGTCATCGAAGTGGCGAAACAGAGGACACGACCATCGCTGATCTTGCGGTGGCCGTCAACGCTGGTCAAATCAAAACCGGGGCCCCGGCGCGCTCGGAGCGCGTCGCCAAGTACAACCAGTTGCTGCGCATCGAAGAAGAACTGGCCGACGGCGGCCGCTACGCCGGTCGGTCTGCCTTCAACCGTTAAGCCCCATCGGCATGAGACCATGAGGTATGGCTGCTGCGCGTACTCCGTGGACTGGGCGCGCCGTCATTTTGCTGTGCGTCCTGGCAGCGCTCGTGATCACCCTTGCCATTCCAGTGCGTGAACTGCTGTCCCAGCGCGGTGAAATCGACCAGTTGCGCACGGCAGTTGAGCTGGCGGAGGTTCAGGTGGATGACCTCAATGAGCAAGTGTCGGATTGGCAGGATCCCGCATACATCACCGCGCAGGCACGAAGTCGGCTGCACTTTGTGTTTCCAGGCGAGGTCGGTTACGTCGTGCTCGGTGCCGATGATCGACCGCTCGACCCTGAAAGGATCCCCCAGACCGAGGTCTCCGGAACCTGGTTTGAACGTGGATGGGCAGCACTACGCACCGTGGACGAGGGTGTAACCGGACCGGTTGAGCCCGCGACAGCGCCGTGACCTGGCAAGCCAGCGGCGGCGCGGCAGACATGAGCACCGCGGACCGCGAAGTCGTTGCCGAGCAGTTGGGCAGGCCACCGCGCGGTGACATGACCGTTGCCTGGCGATGTCCCTGTGGCAAACCAGCCGTTGTCAAAACCCACCCGCGGCTGCCCGATGGTACCCCCTTTCCCACGGTTTACTACCTCACCTGCCCTCGGGCCAGCGCCGGATGTAGTCGCTTGGAAAGTGAGGGTGTGATGCGTGAGATGGAGGCGGCGCTCGGTGAAGATGTAGCACTCGCGCAGGCCTATCAAAGCGCGCATGAGAACTATCTGCTTGATCGCATTCAACTTGCCGATGTGGCCGAAATTGAGGGAATATCAGCCGGGGGCATGCCCACTCGGGTGAAGTGTTTGCACGTGCTTCTCGCCCATGCACTGGCCGCAGGGCCCGGGGTGAATCCGCTAGGTGACCAGGTTGAGGCTGCCCTGGGTGCTTGGTGGCTACCGCATGGCTGCTCTGGTTCGCTATGACGAGGGTTGCCGCAGTCGATTGCGGTACGAATTCTATTCGCCTTCTAGTCGCTGATGTTTCTCGCGAAAATGCTTCGGCCGGTGGAGTCGGTTCACTGCAGATTCGTGAACGTGAGCGCGTCATGACTATCGTTCGGCTGGGTGAGGGAGTGGATCGAACCGGGCAGTTCAGCGCTGATGCACTTGAGCGGACATTCGCTGCCTGTGCGGACTATGCCGGGATCATCGATTCTCACGATGTGTCCGTTGTTCGGTTCATCGCGACCAGTGCCAGTCGAGATGTTTCCAATCGGGAGGCCTTCATTGATGGCGTGCGGCAGCGACTGGGCGTGACGCCGCAGGTGATCACCGGTGTCGAAGAGGCCCAGTTGTCATTCGCTGGTGCGCTTGGCGGATTGGGAACCGCCCTGCTACCCGCACCGGCTTTAGTGGTCGATATCGGTGGCGGTTCTACAGAGTGCGTCCTGGGCTCGACTGATGAGACATCGTTGACACCCGACGAGTCCTTTTCAGCGGACATCGGATGCGTTCGCCTTACTGAGCGGCACCTACATGGTGACCCGCCCACTGTCGAGCAGATTCGTGCTGCTCGACGCGATATCAACGAAGCTCTCGATGCGGTGGAAGGCCAGGTTGGGTTGGCTAAAGCTGCCAGCATGGCGGGCTTAGCCGGCACGGTCACGACCATGAGCGCCATTGCACTCGACCTTCGCGAGTACGACCCGAAGATGTTGCACGGAAGTTTGTTGACCGTCGCACAAATCGACGCAATCACAGAGCAGTTGCTGACCATGACTCGGGCGGAGCGGGCATTGATTCCAGCGATGCATCCTGGCCGCGTTGATGTCATCGCCGGTGGCGCATTGGTCTTGCAGGCGGTTGTCGCGCGCACCGCGTTGGACCACATCGTCGTCAGTGAGGCAGACATTCTCGACGGAATTGCGCTGAAGCTTGGTGAAGAGTTCGCCGACTGACGGCCCTGCTCCTCGCATTTGGTGCGCAGGTGCACATTGTGCGCTGAGTAGACTCTGGATTTGTGTCTATCACCATTCGAGATGTTGCTGCGGCGGCAGGGGTGTCAACCGCCACCGTGTCCCGGGCCCTGCGAGGGCTTCCGCACGTAGATGCGGAAACTCGAGAACGCATAGAGCGGGTGGCCAAACAGATGGACTACGTGGTTTCGCCGAGTGCGTCACGGCTGGCGAGCGGTCGTACGGGCACGATCGCTGTCATCACACCGTTCTTTGCTCGCTGGTTCTTCTCGACGGTCCTCAGCGGTGTGGAAAGCGTGTTGCAACGGGAAGAGATCGACCTTCTGGTCTTTGAAGTGGGCGATCCGGCCGTCTCCTACCGAATGCCTCCGGAGCAGCGGTTGCGTGGACGCGTGGATGGGCTCTTAGTTGTCGCGCTTCCCTCGGATGAGGCAGAGGTGGCTGAACTATTGGCCTTGGGACTGCCCGTGAGTCTTATTGGTGCTTCGGCCGAGGGTGTGCCGTCGGTCGGTATTGACGACGTTGCCGCAGCACGTACAGCAACCCAGCACCTGATCAATCTTGGTCACGAGCGCATCGCCATCATTACCGGCCAGCCCAACCCCACCGGTTTTACTCCTGCAAGTGATCGCGAGCGTGGTTACCGCGAGACGTTGGCCGCGGCGGGGGTGTCCCTAGATGCTCAACATCGTGCCCACGGGTACTTTACGGTCGCCGGAGGCGAACAGGCGATGACGTCCTTATTGGCAGAGCCTCGACCACCGACCGCCGTCTTTGCCGCATCAGATGAAATGGCGTTCGGAGCGATTCGGGCGTTGCGTCGGCATGGCCTGGTTCCTGGCCGCGATATCGCGATCGTGGGGCTAGATGGCCACGATCTGGCTGATTTGCTGGACCTGACCACCGTAGTTCAGCCGGTGCGAGATCTAGGGCGGATGGCAGCAGATGCCCTTGTCGCTCAATTGAGGCTGCCGGTGGCTGATCGCGGTGCGGCAGTTAAGGCGACATTAGTGCCCACGACCTTGACCGTCCGCGGCAGTACTGTGCCGTAGCCGAACGTGCGGAATACGCGCTCGAGCAGCTAGTCGATCAGTTAGTCGCTGATGCGCGGTCGGTCACCGTCGTTGGCAAAGACATAGTGCCGCAGCGGACGTACGCGCACTGAATCTCCGATTCGCGTGCCGATGGATCCGGGCTCGCGCGCGATCAATCCCATTGCCTGACCATCGACCTGTGGTGTGTCGCCGTAGACATAGGCATCAGCACCAAGTTCTTCAACCAGGTTGACTTTCATTTCTGCGCCCTCGTCACTGATGTGGAGGTCTTCGGGACGAATGCCCAGAAGTACCGATGTGGCCGAGCCTGCTCGTTTGAGAACCTCGCGCTCGACCGCCACGGTGTAGTCGCCGAAACGAACTCCGCCATCAACGATCGGTGCCTGAACGATGTTCATGGACGGGGATCCGATGAATGCACCGACGAACGCGTTTGCGGGCGCTTCGTAAAGTTCGCGCGGCGACGCGGCCTGCTGTAGGACACCAGCACTAAGTACAGCAACTCGGTCACCCATGGTCATGGCCTCAACCTGGTCGTGAGTTACGTAAAGAGTTGTTGTGCCCAAGCGCTTTTGCAGTGCAGCGATCTGCGTTCGCGTCGATACTCGGAGTTTTGCATCGAGATTTGAGAGTGGTTCGTCCATCAAGAAGACTTCCGGCTCCCGAACGATGGCCCGGCCCATAGCCACGCGTTGGCGTTGACCGCCGGACAGTGCCTTAGGTTTGCGTTCGAGGTATTCGGTGAGGTCGAGCAGGGTTGCAGCGTCGGTGACACGGCGAGTGATTTCGTCTTTCGAAACCTTCTGGATCTTCAGTGCGAAAGCCATGTTCTCGGCAACGCTCATGTGCGGGTAGAGCGCGTAGTTCTGAAACACCATCGCAATGTCGCGGTCTTTTGCGGCAACCTTGGTGACATCTTGATTGCCGATGAGGATACGGCCAGAAGAAATGGGTTCAAGACCGGCCAACATGCGCAATGAAGTGGACTTGCCGCACCCGGAGGGTCCGACCAGAACGAGAAACTCGCCTTCAGCGATATCAAGGCTCAGCTCATACACGGCAGGTGTGTCGCCGCCGGGGTAGACAAGGCTCACATCATCGTATTGGACACTTGAACTCATGCGTCTCACCGCTTCCTGATGTGCCGTCTGACACGTGCGTGTCGGGTTACTGTCGGGGTCAGTGGGTCTCGGCTGAGGCTAGCGGTTTCCGGGCGCCTTGGTAACCCTTATGTGTCGAGGAGGTTGCCAAATCGTAACCGATTACAGACGCTTGTTACATGAATTTCCCTTGCTCTGCGGCCTGAACCGGGCAAGACTGCAAACCGTTTACAGACATCCCGGGGGATGACCATCCGTCGGGTCTGGTTGCGCTTTGGATTCTCAATGAGCCAGGGCACGAGATAGGAGACGGAATGACTGCACCCTTGCGTCGTCGCGGCGTCATCCTCCTCGCAGGCGGAGCGGCGGCCACTTTGCTGCTCGCGGCCTGTGGTGGTTCGGATGATTCTGGCGGTTCAGCGACGCCCACCAATACCGATGCAAGTCCGACGGCAAGCCCGACGGGTGACGTGCCTGCAGGTTGCGAGCCCTACGCCGGATACCTCGGCAATGAAGGTCAATCTGTTTCAGTGTTCACCTCAATTCTGCCGCCCGAGCAGCAGAAGTTCGAGGAATCCTGGGCAAAGTTCGAAGAGTGCACCGGAATCGACATCGTCTACGAAGGTAGTGATCAGTTCGAAGCCCAACTGCCGACCCGCATCGCCGGCGGAAACGCTCCTGATATCGCGTTTATTCCGCAGCCTGGCTTGCTTCAGACCCTCGTCGAGCGCGGCGGTCCGGTGGCAGCACCCGCGACCACCTCGGCCAACGTCGACCAGTACTTCAACCCGGCCTGGAAGGCCTACGGAACCATTGACGGCACCTTCTATGCCGCTCCGTTGGGCTCGAACATGAAGTCCTTCGTGTGGTACTCGCCGTCGGTGTTCGCTGATAACGGCTACACCGTGCCGACCACCTGGGATGAGATGTTCACCCTCTCTGATCAGATGGTGGCTGACGGAATTACTCCGTGGTGTGGCGGTATCGAGTCTGGCGGTGCTACCGGTTGGGCGGCTACCGACTGGCTCGAGCAGGTCATGCTTCGCCTCTACGGTGGCGATGTCTATGACCAGTGGGTCAACCACGAGGTCGTATTCAACTCACCTGAGGTCACCGAGGCGATGAACGTTGTGGCTGGCTGGATGAAGAACGAGGAGTACGTCAACGGCGGTCACGTGACGGGTCAGGGCTACGGCAATGTGGCCTCTATCGCCACGACAGCATTCCAAGATGCTGGCAAGGGCATCATTCCTGGTGAGTGCGGCATGTTGCAGCAGGCTTCGTTCTATGCGGCTCAGTGGGAAAGCTTCAAAGAGGGTGCCGTAGTTGCTGAAGACGGCGACGTCTTTGCTTTCTACCTGCCTGCGATTACTGACGCTGTGCCCACGCCGATCGTTGGCGGCGGAGAGTTTGTGACCGCTTTCTCTGATGCTCCTGCGGTTCAGGCTGTGCAGAACTTCCTGTCCTCGTCAGAGTTCGCCACCGCGAAGGCCGCTCTGGGTGCTTGGGTGTCGGCAAATAACGGCGTGCCGTTGGATACCTATGCATCTCCCATCGATCGTCTATCGGCTGAGTTCCTCACCAACCAAGAGGGCACTTTCCGGTTCGACGCATCAGACCTCATGCCAGCTGCTGTCGGCGCTGGTGCTGAGTGGACCCAGATGACCGCTTGGTTCGCAGAGGACAAGCCAACCGAAGCGGTATTGCAGGCAATTGATGATGCCTGGCCCTCATCCTGATCGCGTGGATGACGTTCAACAAGTACGTGGTCACCTCATGAATCGCTTCATCGCAGATTCATGAGATGACTGACAGCGGGGCTCGAAGAGAGTAGACACTCTTCGAGCCCCGCTGCACATGAGGACAGCGACGATCAAAGGAGGAATCGGCTATGGGAGACGAGATCCTCAACGGCCTACCGAAGCTCGGCACCGCAGCTGCTGGCATCGCTGTGTTCTTCGGTGTATTGATGCTGGTGTTTTTCGTTTTGGGCAAGGTGCGGGGCCGTTTCTCGGGGCCCGTGGCCGGTATCGCCTTTCTTGGCCCGGCAATCCTCCTGCTTGTTGCTGGTCTCGTGGTGCCTGCTATCCAGACGATCGGCAAGAGCACGCAAAATGCAGCCGGTACGAAATTCATCGGCTGGGAAAATTACGCCTGGGTCTTTGGCACCGACACCAACCGTCAGATCCTCACCAATACATTCATGTGGCTGATCATCGCGCCACTGTTCTCAACCCTTTTTGGTCTCACGCTTGCCCTGCTACTAGACCGGATGCGTCGGGAGTCGATCCCCAAGTCCCTGATCTTCATGCCGATGGCGATCTCGTTCGTCGGTGCCAGCATCATTTGGGACCTGGTCTATGCCTATCGCGATCCGGCGAAGCCCCAGGTCGGCCTGCTCAGTCAGGTCGCGATTTGGCTAGGCATCGAGAATCCACCCAACTGGTTGCTGCTGCAGCCGTGGAACAACTTCTTGCTCATGGTCATCATGATTTGGATTCAGACGGGCTTCGCCATGGTTGTCCTGTCCGCGGCCATCAAGGCAATTCCGGGCGATGTGGTCGAGGCGGCAACCCTTGATGGGGCAACCGGCTGGCGTCTGTTTTCCCGCGTCACGATTCCGATGATTCGCGGCACACTCATCGTGGTAATCACCACGATCATGATTGCGACACTCAAGATCTTCGACATTGTGCGTGTCATGACAAACGGCAACTTCGGTACTCAGATCGTGGCAAATGAAATGTATGCACAATCGTTCGTGCAGTTCGACTATGGCCGAGGTAGCGCTCTTGCCGTGGTGTTGTTCGTCGCCGTCATTCCTCTTGTCATTTACAACGTTCGCCAGTTGCGGAAAGAGCAGGCAATCCGATGAGTGTTGAAGCGCATCAACTTATCGCCATACCGCAGCCCGATCAGCCCAAACCGTCGATCCCGGTTGCTGTACGCAAGACACTCAGCAGTCCCTGGGCAACGGGCTTTGTCATCTTGCTTACCGTTTTGTGGACGATTCCGACCTTTGGCTTGCTGACTACATCGCTACGGCCATCTGAGGACGCCAACAATTCGGGCTGGTGGACCATTTTCACCAATCCGAGTTTCACAATGAACAACTACTCGGAGGTTCTCACCGGCGGTGACACGATCCCCGGTGGAATCTTGCCGTACTTTTTCAACTCCTTTGCGATTGCCATTCCCGCGGCCCTGTTTCCGCTGGCTCTGGCCACCATGGCGGCCTATGCGTTGGCGTGGATACCGTTTAAGGGCGCAACCACCATCTTCTTCGTTGTCTTCGCGTTGCAGGTCGTTCCGCTGCAGATGGCCTTGCTGCCGCTGCTGCAGATGTTCAACCTCGGCTGGTCGATTGGGCCAATAACCGTGGTGCCCGATCTTGATTTATCCGGAACCTACATACCGCTCTGGGTAGCCCACACCATGTTTGCCCTGCCGCTGGCGGTGTTCTTGATCCATAACTTCATCGCTCAATTGCCCAGGGACCTCATGGAGGCAGCCCGTGTGGATGGTGCCGGTCACTTCACGATCTTCTGGCGGATCGTGTTGCCGCTGTCAGTGCCGGCGATTGCATCATTTGCGATTTTCCAGTTCCTGTGGGTCTGGAATGACCTATTGGTGGCGCTGACCTTCGCCGGCGGCACGCCAGATGTCGCGCCGATCACGGCCTATTTGGCAAGTATCAAGGGCACCTATGGTGCACAACTTGATCTCATCACAGCCGGAGCATTCATTGCGATCATCGTGCCGCTGATCGTGTTCTTTGCTCTGCAGCGGTTTTTCGTGCGCGGCTTGTTGGCAGGTTCAGTCAAGGGCTAGGGCGTCAGGCCGGGCGCTATGCCTGACGAGCGGCCAACAAGTCTCGATACCAGTGCGCACTGTCCTTTGGTGTTCGTTGTTGGGTCACCGGGTCGACAGCGAAAATTCCGAAACGTTTGGTCATGCCCTCCGCCCATTCAATATTGTCGAGCAGAGACCAGGCGAAGTACCCGCGAACGTCAACGCCCTCATCCCTTGCCTGTAACGCGGCCTCGATATGTGAGCGTAGGTAGTCCATTCGAAGCGGGTCGTGCACATGCGGGCCATCATGAACGTCGCCCATTGCCGCACCGTTTTCGGTAATCCAGATCGGCGTTCCAGGTAAGGCTGTAGCCATGGTGTGCAGGATTGACGTGAGTCCTGCGGGCACGACCTCCCAGCCCATGTCAGACCTGGGCTCTCTGGGCTTGAACTGAGCCGGCGGGCAGCCAGGATAGGCGCTGAGGACTTGCGTCTCGACCTGGCTGAGAGGTGTTGACGCTGGCAGGCCGCGTACCCGGTTGACCGTGTAGTAGTTCTCACCGATCCAGTCGATGGGTGCGGCAATAGTTGACAGGTCATCGTCCCCAACAAAAGCAAAGTCGGTGAACTGTGCGAGGGACTTGCGTAGACCATCACTTACCCCGCGACCGGCCAGCAGGTCGAGGAAAAACTGATTGTGCAGGCGGTCGATGTGTGCGCTGGCGGCCATGGTTTCGGGTTGCTCATCCTCAGGAAGCGTGGGGATGAGGTTCAACACGATGCCGCAGTTGCGTGCCTGCGCTGCTCGCAGACGCGGCATGGCCAAGCCGTGGGCCAGCATGAGGTGAAAGGCAGCGGTCATCGCGCTATTTGGGTCGGTGATACCCGGTGCGTGGATGCCAGCGGCGTAGCCAAGATAAGCCGAGACCCATGGCTCGTTAAGGGTTGCCCAGCGACCTACGCGATCACCGAACTCTTCCGCCATGCGTTGGGAATAGTCGGCAAATCGTTCGCAGGTGTCGCGCTCGAGCCAGCCGCCTTGATCGCCCAGTGCACTGGGCAAATCCCAGTGATACAGCGTTGCGACGGGTTCGATGCCCCGCTTGATGAGTCCGTCGATGAGTCGGTTGTAGAAGTCGATGCCGTGGGGTGAGAAAGCACCTTGACCCGTGGGCTGGACCCGTGGCCAGCTGATGCTGAACCGATATGCGTCGATGCCCAGCCATGTCAACCAGTCGAGGTCATCATCAAGGTGGGCGATGTGGTCGCACGCAGGATCGGCCGTCGTTGCATCGATGATGGTGCCGGGCTTGGCGGCGAAGTCATCCCAAATACTGGGTCCGCGCCCTGCACTATCGCCTTCAATCTGCCACGCTGATGTAGCGACACCACATTGAAATCCGGGTGGAATGACAAGCTCGGGAGTCATGTCGCTGATGCTCGCATAGCGGGGTCAGGCTGGCTAGGGTGTTGGCCATGGCTACCCGTGTAGATATCGATTCGACGTCCGACCCGCTGCAAGGATTGCTTGCGATTCCAGAGTCCGGCATGGGGCCCGGTGTGATCGTGATCCAAGAGTGGTGGGGACTGGTTCCGCAGATCGAGCGCGTGGTCGATCGATTCGCCGAGGCCGGTTTTACCGCTATCGCCCCCGACCACTACCGCGGAGTCCGGGCGAGCGAGCCAGACCAGGCGGGCAAACTCATGATGGGTCTGAAAGTGTCAGCCGCGGCCAGCGATATTGCATCGGCGGCCGACTACCTTGTGCGATCCGGGCACGTTCCCGGTGACAAGGTTGGCGTGATCGGTTTCTGTATGGGTGGAGGGCTGGCACTGCTGGCCCCGACCGTGAGTCCGCATATTGACTGCGCGTCAGCCTTTTATCCGGCCATGCCGTGGCCTGACTACCACCCTGAGTGGGCCAATTACGCTGGCCGAGAGGCTCTGGTGCACCAGGCTGAGAGCGATATTCCAAACACGGGTGCGGATATCGCTCGATACGCCGAGGCGATCGCGGCGAATGGCGGCACCGCAACGGTTGTCGACTACCCGGGTTCCCATCACGCATTCTTCAACGAGGATCGCCCTGAGGTCTACGACGAAACGATGGCTCAGGTGGCCTGGGATGCGACGCTGGCCATGTTTCATCGACGCCTTATCAACCCATTCGCCTGATATTCCCCGATAGCGTTCGACAACTCCGAGTTCGAGGTCAGCACCTGTGACGTCCAAGCGACTCAGCAAAGACCTACTTGGTGAGCTCGACGCCGAGATCGAGGCTTGTCGAGCGTGTCCTCGTTTGGTCGCATGGCGCGAGCACGTTGCCCAGACGAAGCGTGCGGCGTTTAGCCGAGACGAATACTGGGGTAAACCGGTGCCCGGTTTCGGGGATCCGCATCCGCAGGTGTTGATCGTGGGTTTGGCTCCAGCCGCTCATGGAGCGAATCGAACCGGTCGCGTTTTTACCGGGGATCGAAGCGGTGATTGGCTTTTCTCGGCCCTACATCGAGCCGGTTTTGCACAGCAGGCGACGTCGATGTCGCGTGATGACGGGCAGCGATTGGTCGGTGCCCGTGTGACGGCTGCGGTTCGTTGCGCCCCTCCAGAAAACAAGCCCACGACGAACGAGCGAGACGAGTGCTCGGGCTTTCTGGCGCGTGAACTCACGCTGACGAAACCAAGGGTAATCATTGCGCTGGGAGGATTTGCCTGGATCGCAGTGTTACGAGTACTCCGCGAGATGGGCTACCCGGTTCCGCGACCACGACCTCGCTTCGGTCACAGCACAGAGGTTGTGATCGGCGATGTCACGTTGATTGGGTGCTATCACCCCAGTCAGCAGAACACATTTACCGGAAGACTTACCGAGGCCATGTTGGACGACGTGATGGCGAAGGCGCGGGCCCACTAGCGGCGAGTCCACTCTTCGGGGTCGCTGAAAGTGCGCTAGCGTCCGTGCCTATGTCCAACGGTGATTCGTATGCGATTACGGTTGTGGGTCATGACCGCCCCGGCATAATCGCTGACGTAACTGGGGCGATTGCTGATCTTGGCGGCAACCTCGAAGACTCCTCGATGACACTCCTGCGCGGCCACTTTGCTTGGACACTCGTGGTGACGGGTAGTGACCCGGTTGAGATTGAGCACCGCCTAGAGTCCCTGCGTCACAATGGTTTGCGAATTTCCGTGATTGCACTACCTGAGGCCCCGAGTCATGGTGATGCGGGAGCGGTGTACGTCATGAGCGTTCATGGCGGCGACCGGCCGGGGATCGTGTCTGCGTTGACAAAGGTGATCGCTGAGGCAGGAGGCAATATCGTCGACCTGACGACGCGGCTGTCCGGCGATCTTTATGTTTTGGTGGCCGAGGTCGTTCTTCCGGCCGACACAGATATTGCCGTGGTGGAGCGAAACCTCAGTGAGGCGGCGACAGCCGTGGGCGTAGGAGTCACCCTGCGCCCGGAGGACATCGATCTTCTGTGACGGATCTACTGCCGGACCTTCCTAAGTTGCATGTAGGTCGTCAACGTGACGTCCTGCGCGCACCACACGCGGCATTGGCCACTACATGCATCGAGGTTGATCCGCACAGCGATGACACGGTGGCGCTGGCCGCTGACCTGCTGGCCACAATGGATGTATCGCCAGGCTGCGTGGGGCTCGCTGCGAATCAAATTGGCGTGTCGGCGCGCGTGTTCTGCCTCGATGTCTCTGCTCACCCGAAAGCGCGCACCTGTCACGGACGATTCGTGCTCGTTAATCCAGTGATTGAGGTGGCCACGCGCAAGGAACGGGCACGGGAGGGATGCATGTCAGTGCCGGATTTCACCGGCGATGTCCGCCGTGCATCGAGGCTGGAGATCCGTGGATATCTACCCGGCACCGCCGAACCGGTCTTGATCAAGACCGATGCCTTCGAGGCCCGCGCAATCCAACATGAAGTCGACCACCTCGATGGCCTGTTGTTCGTCGACCGGGTGGTCGATGCTCGCGCCCTGCATCCCCGCCAGACCTACCTGTAGCGGCCCGTTCGGACCGCCCCTAGGCCAACGCAAGCGAGCTTGTGCCCCCGGAGGGAGTCGAACCCTCACTGTGCCGGGTTTAAGCCGGGTGTCTCTGCCATTGGACTACGGGGGCGTAGGCAAGGCCTGGCGAACCATTGTGGGTTACGGTAGAGGAAGACCCGATCTTCTCTGAGGAGACCACCCATGCAGACCACTAATCCGATTCTGTCCCGCATCGATCGCGAAGCCACCGCTCGTGCCCAGACGGGCGGCGCCGGCTTTGCTTATGAAGAGGGCCGCTCCGCCGTTGCTGCGGCCCAAGCACCGGCCCCCGGCCAGGCGGGCGCAACCCCACGTGTTCCGATGTTTGGCGGGGGGCTCCCGGGCACTTCCGCGCCGGTCACGTTTGCCGATGTCATGGCCAAAAGTGGCGTGCTGTTCGTTGTGGTCGTGCTCAGCGCGGTCGTCGGCTGGCAACTCGCCAACATCGACGGCCTGGGCACCATCGTCGTTTTCGTTGCTATTTTTGCCACGTTGGGTCTGGGTTTGACCAATGCGTTCAAGAAGGTCGTCAGCCCGCCTCTGGTCCTGGCCTACGCACTGGTTTCTGGCATCATGCTCGGCGCGGTCAGCAACTGGTACAACACCCTCGCGCTGTCGGTGAACTACGAAGGGCTCGTCCTTCAAGCCGTGCTCGCCACCATGACCACCTTCGGGGTCATGCTCCTGCTGTACGGCACCGGCATCGTGAAGGTCAACAACCGCTTCATGAAGGTCATGATTGGCGCGATGGCGGCGTACTTTGTCATCGCCATGGCATCGTTCGTCGGAGCGATGTTCGGCGTTGGCGGTGGCTGGGGCTTCTATGGAGTCGGCACCCTGGGTCTCCTCCTCGCCCTGGCCGGCGTACTGCTGGCCGCGTTCAGCCTGATGCTCGATTTTGAGGCAATCAAGCAGGGCATCGCGATGGGCCTGCCTGAGCGTGAGTCCTGGCGATTGTCCTTTGGCCTCCTGGTCACGATCGTCTGGCTATACCTGGAGATTCTTCGTTTCTTGACCCTGCTAGCAGCGGGGCGCGAGTAACACCGTTCGCGCAACGACAGGATGAACGCTCCGATCGACGACTCGTTTCACCATGAACTACATCGGGTCGTTGACCGGCTGCGTTCGATGCCGGTCTCGCAATTGGAGCGCCCCTGGCACGGTTATGCATCGCGCGCTGAGGGTGTGCGTGCCCTGGCGCAATGGTGCGTTGAGCGCACGCTGTTGCCGGCAAGTCTCGGGCAGCCGTCGGTTCCAGACGTTGGACCCCTGGCGGTGGGCGATCAACTCTCCGTGACCTGCATGGATCTGTATCGTGCGCCGCGGTCGCCAGAAGTTCTCGCTGAAGCAGAACGTCGGCTAAGGGAACTTCGGATTACGCTGTAGAAACCCTCGCACCGCTTCGCGTGCCTGCGAGGAGATTTCGGGTCCGTGAGTGAAAGCGGCGGTGGTGTAGTTGAACTCGGCCAACACGTGCGCGGTGTGCGCGTTTTGTCGATACGACGTGCACATGGCGGCGATCGGCCAGGTGATACGTGAGCGCATGTTCCAGATTGAATCCCCCGTAATGAGCACGCCGCTGTCACGATGAAGGAGCGATATGTGTCCGGGAGTGTGTCCGGGGGTGTGGATCACTTCAAGTTCGCTGCCGATGTCTATCACTTCACCGTCGGTCAACTCGCGGGCCACCTTGACCGGCTCAAACCCACCACCTGGCAGGCGATTAACGAGTGCGCCGAGCCGCGTTGTCGCATCTGCAGGGGCTGATGATCCGGCGCGAATGAACGGTGCGTCGTCGCGATGCACGTCAATACCCATGGCAGCCGAATCTCTCACGAGAATGGCTGCCCCACCAGCGTGATCAGCGTGAGCGTGGGTCAGCAGGATACGTGTGACGTCCTGCGGTGATTTCCCGATCGCGGCGAGACCGCGAACAATCGTGCCGGGTGCTCGCTTCAACCCACAATCAATCAGCGTGACGCTGTCGTCGTCGTCAATAATCGCGAAACTGTTGATGAAGTTGCCGAGGGTCGGTATGCGATAGATCTGACGACCGAGGGGAACTATTGGCGTTGCGCTCACGGTCTCAGCGTAGGCTCTGCACCCATGCGCGTTGTTGAATCTGTTGTAGATCTCATTGGCGACACTCCGCTCGTACGTTTGCGGCGGGTGACCGAGGGCATCGCGTGTCCGGTTTATGCGAAGGTCGAGTACGTCAACCCGGGCGGTTCAGTCAAGGACCGCATCGCCTCGCGAATGATCGAGACTGCTGAGGCCCGTGGCGATCTAGCGCCCGGTGGCACGATTGTTGAGCCCACGAGCGGCAACACCGGGGTTGGGTTGGCCTTGATCGCCCAGCAACGGGGCTACCACTGCATTTTTGTCTGCCCTGACAAAGTGAGTCAGGACAAGCAGAACGTGCTGCGGGCCTATGGCGCAGAGGTGATCGAATGCCCCACCGCCGTGGAGCCAGATGACCCCCGCAGTTACTACAGCGTGAGCGACCGCTTAGCTCGAGATATCCCCGGTGCCTGGAAGCCTGATCAGTACTCCAACCCTGATAACCCTCGATCGCACTATGAGACGACCGGCCCGGAGTTATGGCAACAGACCGAGCACCGCATTACCGATTTCGTCGCGGGAGTGGGAACGGGTGGCACCATCACCGGAACTGGGCGATACCTGAAGGAGGCCAGCAACGGTCGGGTGCGCATTATTGGTGCAGACCCGGTGGGTTCTGTCTACTCGGGTGGAACGGGCCGCCCATACCTGGTTGAAGGTGTCGGCGAAGATTTCTGGCCGACGAGTTACGACCCGGAGATCGCCGATCAGATTGTGGCCGTCAGTGACGCTGACGCATTCGCCATGACTCGTCGGCTGGCCCGAGAAGAAGGTCTATTGGTGGGCGGCTCATGCGGCATGGCCGTTGTTGCTGCGCTTGAGATTGCTCGTCAGCGCGGACCAGAGGATTACGTTGTGGTGCTGCTTCCTGATTCTGGTCGTGGATATTTATCGAAGGTGTTCAACGACGACTGGTTGGCGTCTTATGGATTTGCTACCGGTGGTCAGGATGCGGCCTCGCAAGAGCGCACGGTTCACGATGTGTTGCGCCACAAAGCAGGTGATCTCCCTGCGCTGGTGCACACGCACCCGACCGAGACTATTCGCGACGCGATCAACATCATGCGCGAATTCGGAGTGTCACAGTTGCCGGTGGTCAAGGCCGAGCCGCCGGTCGTGGCTGCCGAGGTGGTGGGTTCGGTGGCTGAGCGCGATCTATTGGATGCACTGTTCAACGAACGTGCGACGCTAGCGGACACTGTTGAAGCGCACATGAACGAAAAACTTCCGCAGATCGGTGCTGGCGAATCCGTGTCCAATGCCATTGCGGCTCTGCATGAAGATGATGCCGTCTTGGTGTTGGAATCTGGCCAGCCGATCGGCGTCCTGTCGCGCTCGGACCTGCTGGGCCACTTGAGCGCTTAGAAGTCGGGGAGAGACACCCCACTGGCTGAATGACACCGGTAGCCATTGGGCACCTTGTAGAGGTATTGCTGGTGGTAGCCCTCAGCGAAGTAGAACGGCCAATCAGATGCCGGTGCGATCTCGGTGGTGATCTGTGGGTAGCCCCTCGCCGCGAGCGCGGGGCCATATGCGTCAGCACTGCGAGTGACAAGGTCTTGCTGCTCGGCTGATGTGGTGTAAATGGCGCTTCGGTACTGGGTGCCCGTGTCGTTGCCCTGGCGGAAACCCTGGGTGGGATCGTGCTGTTCCCAGAAGTGGCGAAGAATCGTTTCGGTGGAGATGACCTCTGGTCGGTAAGCGACCATGACCGCCTCTGTGTGCCCGGTCTTGCCGGTGCAGACCTCCTCGTAGGTGGGGTGTGGTGTGTAGCCGCCTTGGTAGCCCACCGCTGTTGTGTACACCCCGGGCAGCCGCCAGTAGATTTCCTCGGCTCCCCAAAAGCAACCCATGCCCAAATAGATGACCGCTAGGTCACCTGGCCACGGCTGTTCGGGTAGGTCTCGCAACGGGGTACCCAAGACGGCATGATCGGCCGGGATGGTGAAGGGGTAGTCAGATCGACCCGGCAGCGCGGTATCAGCGTCGACCATGCGGGATTTGCGACCGAGGAGCCCGGCGAAGACATCGGAGCCCATATCTGAAAGTGCCATGGGGTCACCCTACGTCGGGTGCGCCCTACGTGCCTGGCCCTGGGCTGCGGACAATGAGGCGCGCGGGGCCTAGGCTGAGATCCATGACCACATGGGACGCTGCGGGCTTTGACACACGTGCTATTCACGCCGGGCAGGAACCCGACCCGCTCACCGGAGCTGTGGTTCCTGCGGTCTACCAAGTATCAACGTTTGCCCAAGACGGCGTAGGCGGGCTACGCGGGGGTTATGAGTATTCACGAAGCGGCAACCCGACACGCACCGCACTGCAGGAATGTCTGGCCAGCCTCGAAGCGCCCGGAATCGACCAGGCTCGAGGCTTGGCCTTCGCATCTGGTCTTGCCGCCGAAGACACGCTGTTGCGTGTGATCGGTGCACCCGGAGGCCACGCCATCATCGGTAACGACACCTACGGGGGCACCTACCGGTTGTTCTCTCAGGTGGCGCTGCCCTGGGGACTGGAGCACACCGCTGTTGATCTCACCGATCTTGATGCCGTGCGCGCTGCCATTATCGCGGGGCGAACCTCGATCATCTGGGCCGAAACCCCAACAAATCCGCTCCTGACCGTGGTTGACATTGCCGCGTTGGCCGAGATCGCCCATGCCAACGGGGCGCTTTTGGTGATCGACAACACGTTTGCGTCGCCGTACCTGCAACGCCCAATTGAGCATGGTGCCGATGTCGTCGTGCATTCGACCACCAAGTACCTCGGTGGGCACAGCGATGTCGTAGGTGGTGCGCTCGTTGTCGCTGACGGTGAATTGGCTGAAAGAGTCGCCTATCACCAAAACGCGATGGGAGCGATACCTGGCCCCTGGGACTCATGGCTGGTGCTGAGAGGCATCAAGACTCTTGGGGTGCGGATGGATCGTCATTGCTCGAATGCCCGAGCCATCGTCAGTATGTTGTCGGACCATCCGCGAGTCACGCAGGTGCTCTATCCCGGAATCCCGACCCACGCTGGACACGCTGTTGCGCAACGACAAATGAGTGATTTCGGCGGCATGATTTCGTTCCGCGTAACCGGTGGTGCCGATGAGGCCGTGGCCATTTGTGGTCGTACGACCGTCTTCACTTTGGCGGAGTCACTTGGCGGCGTTGAATCCCTCATAGAACATCCCGGGCGCATGACACATGCATCTGTCGCGGGATCAGCCCTTGAGGTGCCCGACGATCTCATCCGGTTGTCCGTGGGTATCGAAAGTGTTGACGATTTGATGACCGACCTGACCAAAGCCCTTCAGTGAGGGAGCCCGGTGCGCTCGGTTGGCCGCGTGGCGACTTCGCCGTTGACATCGCGGCCCGGGTGCGCGCCGGTGACCTGACTGCTCGCCAGGCAACCACAGAGGCCTTGCAACGTATTGCCGCCTACGACAGTGACATCAATGCGTTCGCCGTCGTGCGTGCCGAGCGAGCCTTGATCGAGGCTGACGTGATTGATCAGCGATCTGATCGAGCCGCTCTGCCACTCGCAGGTGTGCCGGTGGTGGTGAAGGACAATATCGCCGTTGCTGGCGAGCCCATGCGCAATGGATCGGCCACGACCTCGGCGGTGCCACAGATGACAGACCATCCGGTTGTGCAACGCATTCGTGACGCCGGGGGCGTCATTGTCGGGATCACGCGCGTACCGGAGTTCTGCGTCTTCGGTGCAACGGACTCGGTGTTTGGAGTGACCCGCAACCCGTGGAATCTCGGTCGCACCCCCGGGGGATCCAGTGGTGGCTCGGCGGCTGCGGTGGCAGCGGGAATCGTGCCGCTTGCCCACGGGAATGACGCAATGGGCAGTATTCGAATTCCAGCCGCCTGCACTGGTCTGGTGGGCATTAAGCCTGGAATAGGTGTGGTGCCGGCTCACCTGGGTGCGACGGACTGGTTTGGTCTTGCCGAGAACGGCCCACTCGCCAGGTCAGTCGCTGATGCAGCACTTTTCTTATCGGTGATGGCCCAACAACCTGACCTCGCAGATGTGTGTATGCCCCAACGGATCAGGATTGCGATGTCGACCAGACGTCCGGTGGCTGGCCTGCCGCTCGATAGCGGGTGGGCAGCTGCTGTTGAGCGGGCAGCGGCCGTGGCACGGATGATGGGGCACGACGTTCGGCGTGATGATCCGACGTATCCCACCGGTGCTGCCGTGTCGGGCATTGCTCGTTGGTTGGCTGGCGCTGCCACCGATGTCGAGGAGGTGGGTGTTGGCCCGTCGCGAGTCGCGGCTAATGGAGCCCGACTTGAGCCCCGCGTGTATCGGCATGCTGCACTTGGTCGTGGCATTTTGGGTCGCCGCTGGTTGCGCGAGCCGATGCTCGGCCCGAAACTTCGAGATTCATGGGTGCGCCGAGCAACAGCGTTTCTCACTGAGTACGACGTGCTGCTCACGCCGGCGTTGGCACAGCCGCCATTGGAGTCTAGGCGTTGGCATGATGCGGGCTGGATCGTAAACATGATCACCAATGCGAGTTATGCGCCCTTTGCCGCTCCGTGGAATGTCGCAGGGTTTCCGGCGATGGTGATACCTGTTGGTGTGCACCCAGACTCGGGTACACCAGTTGCGGTGCAATTGGTTGCGCGTCCCGGCCGCGAGAAAATGCTGATTGGATTGGCCGCGAGTATTGAAGCTGAATTAGCCGCCTCAGTGGTGTCAGCATCTGATGAGCGCCTCGAGAGTCGCTCCTCCGTTATCGCCGAATCCTAGGTAGTACGAACCGCCACTGAGTTCGTCAAGGAACCTCATGCCGACGCCCTCCTTTCGATTCTTTCCCACTGGTCCGACTCCATTGTCTGACACACGAAGTCGAAAATTGTTTGGGTCTGCAGGAGGCCAGCGTTCGAGTGACGCACTAACTTCTGTCGCCAAACCGTGCCGAACGGAATTGGTCACGCACTCTTGGAGCACCAAAAAGAACAGTGTTTGTTGAACTAAAGTGAGGTTTCCGGTGCTGTTGACAAAGTGCATCGTGAGAACTGGAGCCCATTCATCTTGAAGCTGTGCCATCCGATCTTCAAGCGTGGTGGTCTGCTGCTCGATAAATTCCGCCTTTGCGTCAGTAATGATGCTGAGCACTCGTTCTTCGATCTCGCCCGGGTTGAATTGCGCGCCAGTGGGATAGCCCATCTTGAGAGCCAAGACTCGGTTTTGCACCGTGCTGTGGAGATGCTGGGCCAATCGCCGCTTGACAAACGAGTCCACCGCACGGCTTATCGAACCGCCCATCGAGATGTCGGTCTGCCAAAGATCCGAACCCGCCTGTTGGCTTATTGGCGGTAATTGAAGCAGTGAAAAGATGGAAATTACCAGGGTGAACAGCATGAGAATCACAAGGTTTTGCGGAATTGAGATGGCCAGGGTCAAGAGAGTCGGGCCACCTAGAAGCAGGTATTGATTAACGAGCACGACTAAAACGCTCAGCGTAGTGAGAACGCCGAGGTAGCTGGCGATAGCCAGCCACCCTCGCATCAACAGGCTCTTTTGGAAAAAATTCTGCGCAATTCGCAATCCAGCAGCAAGGATGATGAAGTCAATAATTGCTGCCGGTATGACTGCTGCTATGCGGTCGGGAGCCAGAAAGAGATTCGAACCGATCAATCCAATGAAGTACAACGCTGCTGCCACGAAAGGTAGTTCGAATGGGCGGAGCACTACTGAGTCTCGCGTGGCACCGCGCAGAATCAAGTACCTGTCAGCCCATGAACGACGGGTGAATCCGCGGGCCATGAGTGGCTTTATGCATTCAGCGATGGCTTTGTCGCTGGCTTCGAATGCGGCCAGGTTGCCGGTGCTCTTGGCTAATTGATCGCTGACCGTGGCTGATAGCTCATCAAAGACGGCCGATACGCCACCAATCAATTGCGTGGGAGTGGTGGCCGATTGTTCTGCTTCCAGTTGGAGTCTTTGCCGCGTGCGGTAGTTGTTGCGGGCGATTTCGATCAGTGACATGGCAACAATGGCAACACCCCCGAGAAGCATTGCGGTGAGAAGGGTCAGGGGAGTGAGACTGGCAGGCACCGCCCCGAGCAATCGTTCGGCGACGTGCCCGACAAGGAGCACGACGACGCCCATCGCAGCGCCAAAGATGAAGACAAACATGGCGTGGACGGGTGTTTGGTATCTGGCTCGGAAGATCGTGGCCTTCGCTGCTTCGGCGAGCACCCAGACCACCGCGAGCAGGAGGAACCCAACGAGTAATCGGGTGCCGATACTCGACAGTGCTGGTGCAGGCGTGAAGACAAGACTGATTGCGATGACAGTCGGAATTCCGAAGAGCAGGAACTGATGTCTAACCAGGAGGCTAGACCCGCCGATAGCCGAGAGATTTTCTCCGAACTTAGGCATAGTTCTCGCCGGCACGGTCCAGGTAGATCCTGGCCAGGTGAACTCGTTGGTTTCGCGTGAGATGCGAAGGAATTTCTAAGACTTTGGATAGTCGGTTGATGGAAATTGCGACAGAAGCCTCCGAGATACCCCGTATTTTCGCAATCTCTGAATTGGAATGTCCTGCAGCTAGCAGAGCCAGGGTTTCCATTTGTTTGTCGGTGAGATTGGCGAGTGGGCCCGCTAGCTCTATCGAGTCGTCTCCTTCGTGAGCAGCCACTCGCGTGATCGCCGCTGCCAACTCGGTTCCTTCGATGACGCTTGACTTGAGGAGATACACAGAGTTTTTGGCAACCCTCGGCCATGCGCCGCCGACCACGATTCGCGGATCCTCATAACTGGTGAGGTAGACGATGCCGAGATCAGGTGTTACCTCTTGCCAGGCAAGGGCGACGTCAAAACCGGTCAGCCCGTCACCTAGGTGCAGGTCGGCCACCAGGACGTCAATCTCAACGGTGCCGATGCGTTCGAGGCTGTCGCGAGCAGTTGGAGATAAGAAGCAGACGTCGAAGCCATCTCGGTCAAGGGCCTGGCCGAGTGCATGGCGTAGCAGTCCGTTGTCCTCTACCAGGCCGAGTCGAATACGTGGGAGGACTCTGTCCACTCGAGGTCTCCAATTCCTGCCGTTGTCTGTGGGGTGACCGAACGCACGGTCGTGAGGGAATACCGACCGTGCGATTATAAAAATGTAATGCTAACCCATCTATTGTTATTTTGACTTTACAAAATTTCAACCCATTGCTACCGTCCTGGCATGAACTTGCGTAATGCTAACCTAACACTTTTGACCTCTGTGAGCCTCGTTTGTGCGGCGCTAGCGGCCGCTCCCGCGGCGCAGGCCGCCTTCGCATCCGACCCGCCCGGTAAGTCTTCCACGGTGACCGTGTCCGTTGACGGCGTGACCGTCGGAATCGCCAATGATGCCAAGAACAGCGCGGGTGACTCTCTCAGCAGGGCGTTCGGTGGTGGAAATTTTGATGATTCAGGAATCAATGAATTGTCCGCGATGTACACCGCAAGGCCCGATGGCGCGAGCGGCAACGCTTTGGCGTACCTGGCGGCTGAGGGCGGAGTGATCGAAAATTCCTGCGTTGGCGGGGTTACCTCTGAGTTCTATCAACGAGCTCAGGTGACTCTCTCTGGCCTGCCAGCAAGCAACACGAAGGTCTGGGCATTCTACGATCCCGCTGTCGGATCCGGGGAGGTCGTCAAAACCTTCCCGCACTTCGACGAGAATTGGCCAAACCCGATCGTTGACGGTAACGGAGTTGCCATCGCCAATCAGCGTATTACCGCAACTGCAAACCTGCCCACCCTGTGTGACAACTCGACGCTGTTCGTCAATGGAGATGATTCGGGTGTGTTGGTGCTGGGGACCGGTAGCTATACGCGATCCACAGCGGGAGTGTTCAAGTCCACCTCCTCAGGGACGGTGAGTTTCGACGCTTACGTGCCCATGAACGGAGCATCAGATGACTCCACGTCAATTTTCCTGGCGTTGGGACTTGTGGTTGATGTTGGTGACGATGGAGTCGATGACACGACCGACGACGTAGCCATTGAGACTTGGCTGTCTAGTGAACCCTACTGGAGTACACCTGGTCCCTCCGGCGACGTGAATTTCGTTGTGCCACCGTGTAGTTCACCACAAGCAACTGATGAAGCGTGTGTTGAATCCATCTCGGGTGTCTTTGCTGCAGATGGAACGACCCGACAGGATTCTGGTTATGCGGTCAAAATGACTTTGACCGGCGATGCAAACGATCTGTCGGCGTATGTTGATCTGGCTCCGACACAGCCGATTGGCACCAGTGGCTACTCGGTACCGGCAAACTCAATCGCTAAGTTGGCCATTAGTTGGCCTACGGATGGGGATCCCTACTTCGGTGGAGGACTCCCCTTTGGTACCGATCCCGGTGAAGTGGACTTCACCAACGCGGTCGCCGACACCCCAATTCTTGTGGACCCGGCGACGACAGATGATACGTCGAACACGAATAGGTGGGACATCAAGACGACGGGTGGTCGAGTAGTGACCACCATGATCGGCCAAGCTCGCACCACATCCGATGCGATCTCGCGCGATACCTGGTGGCCTCAATGTGAAGTCGACATCGTTGGTGGAGCGACGCAGCAGGATAAGTGCGGCGAGGGTATGACCGGAGCCGTGACAAGCGACTACATGGTCTTCTCGCACGTACCAGCAAGAATGCACCTGAGCGTGGCTGGGGGAGAATCCAATCTCGCCGGCGGACTCGTCTCGACAAATGGTCAGAGTTTCGCCTTCGGTCCAGAGACAATGTCGGGAGTTTCGTTCCAGTTTGCTGTGGCAGGCCCGTCCTATGACTTCAACGGCAATCCACGAAGTGCTGACGGCTTCTACTTCGTGTGCATGCCGGAGGACTATCTGACAGCAGTCTTCGATGCCACAACAGATGAGGCGGTCAGTAGTTTCGTGGGTACTCGCGATAACACGCCCGTAGGAACGTCTTTTTCCAGCGGCACTTGCGGTGATGGCGAGCCGGGAGCGATCGCCGCCCTCAACCCATTCGGATACTCTGCTCCGCTGTTTAGACTTGCACCGGCAGCGGCACCGGTTGTTGTTCCCCCCGCCCCGGTTGTCTATCCACCGGGAGCACCAACCGCGGTCGCGGTCGAGATCGGTGATGGCTCGGCCAACGTGACCTGGTCTGCCCCGGAATGGTCTGGTTCATTCCCGGTTACCAATTTTGAGATCTCGGCAACCCCCGGTGGCAAGAGTTGTTTAGTCCAGGCCCCAGCACTCAGTTGTCAGATCACCGGATTGACAAACGACATGCCGTACACGTTTGCCGTCAGGGCGCTTAACGCTGCCGGATGGGGAGCTTGGTCATCGGCAAGTCCTGAGGTAACGCCCGTCGAACCTGTTGTGCCGACAATCACCATCTCCGGACAGCGCGGCGAAATTCGGGGAAGGCAAGGCGTCATCGTTAGCGGCTCTTCCGTGGGTTTGAGTCAGGGTGCTCTCGTGCAGCCATGGGTCAAGCTTGCCGGTCAATCTGCCTACAGCCAGGGTGTTGCGTCAACTTCGGTCGACGACTCCGGCACGTTCTCCTGGCAGCGTCGAACCGGGAAGAAGGTCTACGTATATTTCGTGAGCGCAGACGGCGTGAAGTCGGATCGCATCATCCTGCAGAGCGCGCGAGCGCGGTAGATCGAGAGGGGATGTGGCTGCATCGAAGTGGAGTGGTGACTAGGTCCCAGAAGGCTTGCGCACGAGCGTTTCCTTACTGCGCAAAACGAGGACAAGTACGACCGCTGACGCCAACGCTCCGGCGAGGAAAGCCCACGAGAACCCTGCGGTATCGAGTAGATAGCCCGCTAGTAGTGGTCCGATGACGCTGCCGAGGTCGCTCATCATCTGGAACACCGCGATCGGAATACCACCGCGACGTCCACCCATCAGGTCGCCTACGGCCGCTGCTGGTGCGGAGGATCGATAGGCCACTGCGACGCCAAGTACACCCATTGCGATAAACAGAAGCAAGGTTGCCAATGTTGTCTGGCCTGAAATTACATCAGCCAGAACAAGAATTGACATGCCTAGAATTGTCGCCACCACACCAATCACCATTGCCGGCCGGCGACCGCGCAGATCGGCCATGCGCCCGGCGGGAAGCAATGTCACCGCCTGTGTGGCAGCCGCTGCTAGAAAGGCGAAACCCGAAAGCCCTGCGCCTTGACGTAGCCCTTCGATGACGAACAGCGGGATCAACGCTGCCCGTATGCCGAACGTGACGAAACCGTTCAGGAAGTTGACGCCGAGGGCCGCACGGTATTCGGGCATCTTGAGGAATCGCCATAGTTCAGCCGAGCGACGATTGTTGCCGGATTCGGACGAAACCACTTCCTCCTCGCGCTCCACCAGGTGCGCCCGGGTGAGGAAGATCAAGGCGACGACCATCGCTATGCCGAGAGTGGCTGCATAAACGAAGAAAGGAGCACGAAACGACCATGCCAGTACTAATCCGCCTACGGCAGGACCGGTGACACCGCCAAACAGGAATCCGGCCTGGAAGGCTGCCGAGGCACGGCCACGTTGTTCGGCAACCACCACCCGCAGCAACAATGCGAGTGCCGACACTGTGAACATCGATGAGCCGATGCCCCCGATTCCTCGCAGCACGAGCAGTTGGCCGAATGTTTGCGAAAGGCCAGCCAGGGCACTCGAGACCGCAACGATGCCGAGGCCGGTCGCCAAGATCACTCGTTCACCGAATCGATCCGTGAGCCACCCGGCGCCGGGTGAGGAAATGAACCGCATGAGCGCGAACGCTGACACCACCCCGGAGGCAGCCAGAGCACTAACGTCGAAACTACGAGCAAAGATAGGGATAGCGGGAATCACAATGCCGAAACCCAGTGCAACAAAAAAGGCGATAGACGCCAAAATCGTGACTTCGCGGGGGAGGTCCCGAAGTAGCGGGAGTCGCGATGGCACCGGCTCACTGTATGCCTCGACAAGGTTCCGGTAGCCAGCGGATCAGCCAGTTCTGCGGCCCCGGCGAGCGCGCACGTAGTCGCTCATCACCTGATTGCCAAGGTGCGCGCCGTCAACAGCGAAGACACGACCGCCGTTGCGTCGGGCCATGGCGTCGAGGAAACGCTCCAGGCGTGGGTCATCGCCGAGTCGAAACCAAGAGATCGGCACTCCCTTCCGAGTGAGCTGATCTACCGCACCAACGGTCTCCTGAACCGTCTCTCGATCGGGTGGCCACATAAACCACCAATCACCATCGGGAAGCAGGTGCGCGGTGGGTTCACCATCGGTCACTACGAGGCAAACAGGCTCCGCTCCGCGATGGCGGTCGAAGAAATGCGAAGCCAGGATTAGGCCGTGATGCAGGTTAGTTCCCTGAATGTCCGCGGCGTCAAGATTGGGGAGTTCGTTAGGTGCGACAGTTCGAGCGAGATTTGCAAAGGTGATGATCTGCATTGCATCCAAGGGGTACTGGGAAGAAGCGAGATACTGCAGTGCCATTGCCGTGGTCTTGGCAGCCTGCCATGTGTCGTTCATTACCATTGAGAATGACTGATCAACCAAGAGTGCAACAGCGGCGCGCGACCGTGTCTCGGTCTCCCGAACCTCGAAGTCGTTGGGTGATAGCTTCATTCGTCCGCGTTGTCCACCCGCAACATGCCGTTGAATCGCGTTACCGACGGTACGAACGACGTCTAGAGGTTGCTCATCACCAAACTCCCACGATCGAGACTGACCGGTGAGTTCACCCGCCGCGCCACTTCGCCGAACATCGTGCTCTCCGCGTGAGCTTGCATCCAGATCAGAGAAGACTCGACGAAGTGCGGTGAGACCGATGCGACGCAAGGCTTTTGGCGTGAGTTCGAGTCGATCAGTCAGGTACCCTTGATCTCGTAGTCGTCGCTCAATCTCGCGTAACTGCTGTATGTCGTCGGCAGCTGATCGACCCAGTGCGCGCTCAACGGCATCAACGTCAACATCATCAAGAGTTGCGCCTGGGTAGTTTTGGCCCAGCTGGGCGTCTAATTGCTCAAGGTCGGCCAGTTCGGCTAATGCGTCCGTGGCATCGGGCAGGTTGAGTCCTTGCTCGCCGCGCATTCGTTGTGTCCCTTGCCAGGGCAGATCTGGTCGCAGTGCTTCGAGATGATCGCGCAATTGGCTCATCTGGGCTTGAATGTCTAGATCGCCCATTGCCTGGGCCATCAGGTCAGACAGTTGCTCGCGTTGTTCTGGCGTCATCGAGTCCAGCATGCGTTGCATCGCCGCGGCTCGACGCGCAAGATCATCCAGCAACTCAGTGAAGGTCTTGGGTGCTTCGGGAAAGAAATCCCCGTGTTTATCCATGAAGTCGTCGAACATGTCTGAGACGTCTTCGCCTTGTCGATGAGCGGCCATCATCTGGTTCAGGTCGCCCAGCATCTGGGCTAGGCGCTGCTGATCCTCGGGTGAACTGGGCGATGAAAGGGCTTGACTGAGCCCGGAAAACTGCTGGTCGAGCACCTCGCTTTGCAGCAGTTCATTGATGCGATCGAACGCCTCTTGGGCTGATGGTGATTGCCAGTCGTAGGACTTCAACTCGCGCACGGCACTGGCGGTGTCGGTGGGCAGTGCGTCAAGGCGCGTCTCGCGAAAACGAGCGTCATCTGACGGATCCGGAAACAGGTGCTCTTGTTCATCGGCGACGGCCTGGTCAAGAAGTTTGCGTACCTCGTCCAGCGTGCCCCCCAGTTGGCCACTATTGGATAACTCGCGTCGACGCTGCTGAATCCGCTGGCGCATCTCCTGCAGGCCACGTTGTTCGGAGGTTCCCTGCTGGAGCAAATCACGCAGGGCATCACGCAGGTTGCTGCCAGACATCATGCGATCAGCCAGGTCATCCACCACGCCGCCGAGGTCGAACGGATCCGCTAGCGGATCGGGTCCGTCGCGATAGGCGCCGTAGCGATAGCGGCTCACCTACTTCTCCTCGTGAACCGTTGCGGCGTAACGCACTCCGTTGGCGGAGTCATCTTTACTGATGCGCCGGGCTAGCCACAGGCCTTCCAGAGCAAACTCAACACAGGCGGCGGTGAGTTCGGCGGTTACGTCGGCGTCTTCACCCTCGCATGCATTCACCAGGTGTGAAAGGCCGGTGAAGGACCCTATTGAGGCGAGAATCTGGGGCGAACTGACCATGTCGCCAGACTCCACGGTTCCACCCTCGTCGAGACGCTCGGTAAGACCGCTGAGATCCAGCCCGCCAAGGTGCTGGCGGAAGGTTTCGGCGATTGCCCGACGTGCCAGGTGTGCCAAGATTTCCAGCTCGCGGCCTTCCTCGCTGACCTCAAACTCGACCTTGCCGCGAAGAGTGGGAATCACACCCATGAGGTCACCGACGCGGGCTGTTGAGGCTTCACCGAGCAGAGCCGAGCGACGCAATGCGGCTCCAGAGAGTGCCTCGGTGCAGGCAACTGCAAAACGCGCCGACACGCCGCTGCGTTGGTCAACGGCGGTTGACTCCCGCACCTGCCGGGCAAACCTGGCTACCGTCTCGATCAGGTGGGCAGGAACCGGCGCTACTAATTGGGCCTCCTGGGTAATCAAGGTGACCTCTTCAGGAACGTCCAGCGGGTAATGCGTCGTGATTTCGGCACCGAATCGATCCTTCATGGGTGTGATGATGCGGCCCCGATTGGTGTAGTCCTCAGGATTTGCACTCGCTACGACAAGGAGATCGAGTGGGAGTCGCAACGTGTATCCACGAATCTGGATATCACGCTCCTCCAGCACGTTAAGCAAGGAAACTTGGATTCTCTCGGCTAGATCGGGCAACTCATTGACCGCGAAAATACCGCGGTTCGTGCGCGGCACGAGGCCGAAGTGAATGGTTTCCGGATCGCCCAGGGTGCGGCCCTCGGCCACCTTGACGGGGTCGATATCACCGATCAGATCACCTACGGACGTATCCGGTGTGGCCAATTTCTCGCCGTAGCGCTCGCTTCGGTGCACCCAATCGATGGGCAGTTCATCGCCGCACTCATCGGCCAGGCGAATACCGAAGGCACTCACCGGTTCCATCGGGTCATCGTGAATCTCTGACCCCGCGATAATCGGCATCCACTCGTCGAGCAACGCAACAAGGGATCGAATGAGTCGGGTCTTTCCCTGGCCTCGCTCACCGAGCAGGACAAAGTCATGACCGGCGAGCAGCGCGCGTTCCACCTGTGGCAGCACCGTGTCATCGAATCCGACGATGCCTGGAAACGCCGGTTGCCCGGTCTGCAGCCGATCAATTAGGTTGGCCTGGATCTCAGCTTTCACCGTGCGTGGCACGTAGCCGGTTTCGCGGAGGCCCCCGAGGGTGTCTGGCAAGGGCTTGGGCGGGCGCGGCGGTTCGTTGGGCGACGGGATCCTTCGGGCGGGTCGGTTGGCCATGTGTCGACGTTACGGGAGGATGGTGCACATGGCACAGGCGAGCGGTGGAATGGTCGGTCACCCGGTCGCGCCTGTCGCCCGTTGTTCGGTGGGTTTTGCTCAGGGAAACCTGGAACAGGGTGTGATCAACGCTGTGCGCGAGGCTTCAGCCGGCTTGGGCACATCATCGCCCCTGCTCGCCATCATCACCGTCTGCGCGCCGAGTGATCCCGAAACCGGGGGGCGCGTGTTGGGACATGCATCGGCACTCGTTCGCGAGTTGTCGCCCGAGTGCACGGTGATCGGTGCCACCACCCACGGTGTCCTGGCCGCAGCTCAGGCGGTTGAGGTGGCTCCAGGCGTGAGCGTATGGCTGGCATCGTGGCCGGGAACGCCACCGCGTCCTTTTCGCGTACATGCCCGCGTGGAAGGGCCAGAGCAGGTCGCCGTCCATGGCCTTCCTGACCTGACCGACGATGACCGCCTTGCGTTCGTGTTAGCTGACCCGCACACCACACCGGTGGACGACATACTCGCCGCATTCGATCGAGTAGATGGGCCGTTGCCGCTGGTGGGGGCGCTCGTGTCCGGCGGTGTTGACGATGATGACACCCGGCTGCTGCTGGGCGGCTCAGTGCTGACTGAGGGCGCCGTTGGTGTGGTGCTGGATGCAAAATCACCGGTACGGGCCATGGTCAGCCAGGGATTCCAGCCGATCGGCCCCGCACTTGCCGTGACGTCTGCACGTGGGGGCTACCTCATTGAGTGGGGCGGTCAGCCAGCCCTCACTCGCGTACGGTCGATTGTCGCTGAGCTTCCCGCCGAAGAGCAGGCACTCGCCGTGCGCGGCCTGCACATGGGATTTGCCCACGACCCGCGCTCATCAGGCGACACCGCAGCTGACTTTTTGATGCGTCCGATCATCGGCATCGATCCGGTGGCTGGAGCAATCACCATCGGCGAGGAACTGCAGGTCGGCCAGCTACTGCGGTTGCATCTGCGGGACGCTGACTCAGCGCATGAAGACCTTGTCGATGTAGTGGATGCTGTTGTGAGCGCGCAGCAACCGGTGGGGGCGTTCATCGTGACCTGCAGTGGTCGGGGCAGGTCGATGTTCACCACCAGTGGCCATGATTCGTCAACATTCACAGACCTTTCGGGCACTTCCGCCGTTGGCGGACTCTTCGCTGCGGGTGAGGTGGGGCCTGTCGGTGGTCGTAATCACCTACACAGTTTCACGGCGGTCTTTCTCATTGTTGACCCGGTGATCGACCCGGTTGCCGTCGAGGTTGAGCGTCGGGCGCCGATCGACGAGTTGCACGCACCGTTCACGGATGACGACGGTGACGCTTTTGACGCTGAACTCGCTGCTCTGCTGGGCAATGACTCCGACCATGCCGAAGACCCCACACCGCCGCGTGACCCCGAGTAGTGCTCGCACGCTGACTCATCCACAGCGGTCAGACATCTATTGGGTTGAGCAGCAGGTCAGATCTAGGTTGACCGTATGAGGGATTCAGATCGCGCCGCGGTGTATGCGGTGGAAGACCAGGTGGCGGTCGCGCTAGAACGTGGTGGCGTCATTGATTTCTTCGGTTCTACGTTGGTGTTGCCTACAGAGCGACGCTTTGGCGATATTGCATCGATTCAGCGTTATGTAGATCTGGTTATCTCACGATTGTCCTTGCCGATGAGGCGCGTGCAACCTGTCACTGTTCGCAGTAGAAAGGGCGCCACGAAGGCTCACTATGAACCGGCGCGAGAGGGTGGCACGGCTGTGATCGCCGTTCCAATCGACGGTGTGGTCGGGTCGAACTGGGCGGCTCGCGAAACCGTTGTGCTACACGAAATTACACATCACATTGTGATGACCTCCGCAGTACCGTCAACGAGTTCTCATGACCGGTACTACCGCGGATCACTTGTCCGTGTCTACCGCGAGATATTGGGCGATGAGGCGGCTTTGGTGCTCAGCAGCGCGCTAGCGGCGGCTGGCCTTGATGTTGCACAGCTGGAGTCGTCATGAGCACGTCACAGCGAGTCATTGATCGCATTGCGGCCCTCTTAGCGAAAGCCGAGCGAACCGAGCACCCTGAGGAGGCAGCCGCGTATTTGGCGAAGGCTCAATCGCTGGCCACTCAATCGAGTGTCGATTTAGCAATGGCGCGCGCTCGAACAGCTCGGCGGGAGGAGCGCGAACAACCCACTCAACGGACGATCACCATCGGTGAGCGCGGCAAACGAGCCAACACTCATCTCGTGACGCTCTATGTGTCGGTCGGTCGGTGCAATGACCTGCAGATCGATGTTGCGCATAACTCCACATACGTGATCGCCTACGGCATGCCCAGTGATATTGACCTCACCACCGCGCTATTTGCCTCATTGGCAACCCAAATGACCGCATCGGCCACTTCCTGGTTAGCGCTCGGCACGTGGCGCGAGGACTCTTATCTTTCTCGTGAAGGTTTCGCTAAGCCACACACAGCGCAAACCGCTCGAACCGCCTTTTATAGAGCCTTTATTGACCGCATTGCGACAAGGCTGCAGCAGGCGCGAGATGAGGTGATTGACCGGATCAAGAGTGAATCAGTATCGGTCGCTTCGGATATTTCTGCCTCCGGTCAGACAACCGGCGCACTGGTCCTGAGAGGCAAGGAAAAGGAGATACGCAACTTCTATAAGTCAGCCTCGTCGGCCCGTGGCTCCTGGAGTGGATACTCCGGATCAATGACGCGACATGGCGGTGCAGCCGCACGGGCTGGACGCACGGCGGGGGATCAAGCACGGCTGGCGCGTGCGCGTGAGATTTCAGGAGTGGACCGCGCTATCGGCGAGTAAGGGTCATCGGCAAGGCAGGAGAGGGTCGTAAAGTCACCATGGGGTTCGGTGTGATTGATTGCCCGGCAACAAGTTGTGGGGTCCAACGCTGGCCAAGAGTGGCGAGGATGAGGGCCGCTTCGGTCCACGCGAATGCCTCACCGATGCAGCGTCGATTGCCCCAACCAAAAGGAAACCAGGAGCCGCGGGGTTGACCGGGGGCAGTTTCATCAAAGTCACCATCAGTGGTGAGCCAGCGTTGTGGGCGAAATGCCAGCGGCTGATCCCACCAGCGACTATCACGCTGCTGCACGTACTGGCTGGCCAAGCAGATGGCCCCGCGCGGAATCTGCCATCCATCAATCTCCACATCGGTCAGCAGTCGACGACCCATCACCCAGGCTGCCGGGTAAAGGCGCAAAATTTCAGCGATGGTGGCTCGTGTGCGCGGCAGCGAATCCAGGTCGGCCATCGACGGGTTTCGTCCGGCAAGTACCTGATCGAGTTCATCGGTCAGCCAGGTGCGGGCGACCGGGTTTGTCGCCAGCATCAGCCAGCCCCACGCCATGGTCATGGCCGTGGTTTCGTGGCCCGCCAGCACGAGAGTCATCGCCTCATCACGAACCTGTTCATCAGTCATTCCACTGCCCTCATCCTGCGCTGAGATAAGCATGCTGAGCATGTCGTCCTGATCGCCACCGGCTCTGTGGGTGTCGATTAAGCGCTGCACGACCTCATCAAGGGCTGCAGCCGCCATCACTGCCTTGCGTCGGCCTGGACTTGGTATGCGGAGCGCTGCTGGACCCATGATGAGCCTTTGGCCCATGCCCTCGAGCACGGTTGAGAGCGCCTCGCCTACGCGTCCGGCGTCACCGGAAAGGTCACTACCAAAAAGAGTGCGGCCGACGATGGCAAGTGTAAGTGCTGACATGTCTTGCACCATGTCGACGCGTTTTCCGTCCTGCCATTCGCGTTCATGAATGACGGTCAGCTCACTCATCTGCTCGGCGTACCGGTTAATGCGGTCTCGGTGGAAGGCAGGCTGCACCAAGCGTCTTTGCCGAAGGTGGACGGCTCCCTCACTTGTTAAGAGTCCGTTTCCCAGTAACGCTTTGGCTCCTTGAAGCCCCCGGCCTTTGATTGTTTCTTTGCCGTGCGTGTGCATCACCGTAAGGATCGCGTCAGGCGAATTCAAGAAGTACAAGTGCTCGCCCAGCAATCGAGTATGAGAAAGCGTGGGGTGTCGTTTCGCGTCTGCGACGAATAGATCCAAAACATCAGGGCCTTTGCGGAACCCTTGAATGAGCCCAAGAGACGAGATACCGGGTGGGCGCGCGATTGTCGAATTTCGATCCTTGGGAGGTTCGATGTCGCTGTGCTTCACACGCTGGGTGGCGCGGCGGGTGGCTTCGCGAACCGACAGGGTGCTCATGGTTGAAGTGTGCACCGGATCACCGCTGATGTCATGACAGGATGCGTATGTGACTGACCGAACAACATCACGCCGGCTGCCGGATTTGGCCGACATTGAGGCGGCGCGTGAAGTTCTGGCACCGGTTATCCGTCACAATCCGCTGGCGGGTGCGCGCTGGTTGACAGATCGGGTCGGGTCGTCGGTCTATCTTGCGCCGGAAAACCTTCAACGTGCTGGATCCTTCAAGATTCGCGGCGCCTACGTCTACCTCAGTCGGTTGACTGCGCAGGAGCGGTCACGCGGAGTGGTGGCTGCATCGGCAGGCAATCACGCGCAGGGAGTAGCGCTCGCGGCTCAGTTGCTAGGTATTGAGGCAACGGTGTTCATGCCTGAAGGCGCCAGCATTCCGAAGGTTTCGGCGACCCGTGCCTACGGTGCGTCTGTTCGGTTTGCGGGGGAGACCATCGAGGGGGCCCTCAAGGCCGCAACACACTTCGCTGCGGAAACCGGTGCCATCTTGGTTCACCCGTTCGACCACCCTGATGTTGTTGCCGGTCAGGGCACCTTGGGTCTTGAGATTCTCGAACAGTGTCCGCAGGTCAAGACGGTTGTGGTGTGTACGGGCGGCGGCGGATTGCTCGCTGGCGTAGCCCTGGCGGTCAAGTCACTGCGCCCTGACGTCAAGGTGATTGGCGCGCAAGCTGCCGGGGCCGCGGCCTACCCGGCTTCACTCCAGATGGGCTCGCCGCAGACATTGGAATCAATGCGCACCATGGCTGATGGCATTGCGGTGGGGCGACCCGGCGATGTGCCGTTCGCGATTATCCAAGACCTCGTCGATGACATCCGCATCGTTAGCGAGGACTCACTCGCCCGCGCGCAGGTGCTCTTGTTGGAGCGAGCAAAGATGGTGGTGGAGCCAGCCGGTGCCGCGGCCGTCGCAGCTATTTTGGATGACCCCGAATCCTTTGATGGCCCAGTCGTGGCAACGCTGTCGGGGGGCAACGTCGATCCGTTGCTGTTGATGCGCGTCGTGCGCCATGGCCTCGCCGCGGCGGGGCGTTACACGACGCTGAAATTGCGAATGTCCGACCGCCCTGGCTCATTGGCGGGCCTCTTGCATGACATCGGAACTCATGAGGCGAATGTTGTTGATGTGCGCCACACCCGCACCGAACCGCGACTATCTATCGATGAGGTGGAGATCGCCATCGAGCTAGAAACTCGTGGCCCCACCCATCGCGATGAGGTCATCAGTGACCTTCGAGCGCGCGGCTACGTGATTATCGACTAGCCGTCGACGAGCGCAGTCGTAGCGGTGGGTCGAGCATTTTCACCCGTGTAGCCTCTGCATGTGGTTGCAGTCATCGAAGCTCACGGTCTGGTCAAGAAGTTTGGTGATGTGGTCGCCCTGGATGGTCTCGACCTAGTCGTCCCCGAGGGCACGGTTGTGGGGCTGCTAGGCCCCAATGGCGCGGGCAAGACAACGGCCGTTCGCATCTTGACGACCCTGCTCAAGCCAGATACCGGGAACGCCACGGTAGCGGGCTTTGATGTTGTGAGACAGCCAAATAAGGTGCGTGGCGTCATTGGCTTGACCGGGCAATATGCGGCCGTTGATGAGTACCTCACCGGTCGGGAGAACCTGCGGATGTTTGGCGACCTCTATCACTTGAAGGCCTCCTATGTGCGTGAGCGCAGTTTGGAATTGCTCGAGCGCTTCGATCTGGCCGATGCAGCCGATCGCTCGCTACGCACATATTCCGGTGGCATGCGTCGCAGACTCGACCTGGCGGCCAGCCTCATCGCCAAGCCCAGCATTTTGTTCCTTGACGAACCCACGACTGGTCTTGATCCACGATCACGACTGGGGCTTTGGGAGGTGATCACCGATCTTGTGGCAGAAGGCACGACGGTGTTGCTGACCACGCAATACCTCGAAGAAGCTGATCAACTGGCTGAGGAAATCGTTGTCATCGACCACGGTCGCGTCATCGCGAAGGGCACGTCGGACACCCTCAAGGATGATGTGGGCGGCGACCGCATTGAGGTCGTTTTGACCGATCGTGGCCTGCTCGAGCGGGCCGCCGCTCTGTTGGCGCCTGTCGCTACCGGCGAAATTGTGACTGATCACGAGGAAGCACGGGTCGCTGTTCCGGTGACCGGTGGCTCGGCCTCACTGATTGATGCCATTCGGCGCCTTGATAGCGAGGGAATTGACATCGCAGACGTTGTGCTTCGTCGACCGACCCTTGATGATGTGTTCCTTACCCTGACGGGTCATGTTGCAGAGGACGAATCATGAGTGCTGCTGAAAAGACCGCCGGGTCGGCGCCGACGCGGTCGCGTCCCATCGTGGGTTGGGGCGTGCACGATGGTTTGGTCGTTGCGCGACGCAACCTCATTCAAACCGTTCGAGTGCCCGAACTGCTCTTCTTTTCCTTGGTTCAGCCTGTCATTTTCGTGTTACTTTTCGCCTTCGTTTTCGGTGGAGCAATTCCAATCCCAGGAGCCGACCCGGGTTCGGCCCCTGATACGAGCGTCTATCGGCAGTACCTGATGCCTGGGATTTTCGGCCAGACGGTTGCCTTTGCTGCTGCAGCCTCGACAGTAGGACTAGCCGAGGATATGCATCGAGGGCTGATCGATCGCTTCAGGTCGCTTCCTATGTCGACCGGTGCCGTCCTTTTTGGTCGCACCTTCGCTGATGCAGCCCGCCAGATCTTGGTGCTGATCGTGCTCGGCATTACCGGGTATTTGGTTGGCTGGCGCATCAACGATGGCGTATTCAACGCAACGCTGGCCTTCATCCTGCTGTTGTTCTTTGCCTACACCGTTGCCTGGGTTGGTTCGTGGATCGGCTTGTACATGCCAAATCCCGAGACCGCGAATACAGCCGGATTGGTGTGGTTGTTCCCGTTGACGTTCTTGTCGAATGCCTTCGTGCCGATCACATCTATGCCCGACTGGTTGCAGCCGATTGCTCAGTGGAATCCGATCTCATCGCTAGTTCTGGCCACGCGAGACCTGTTCGGAAATCCGACGGGCATCATTGGTGATGCGTGGCCGCAACAAAATCCAGTGCTCTACACGTTGATTTCGTGTGCGGTGCTGATCGCGATCTTCGCGCCGTTGTCTATACGTCGATACCGACGCACTACCGCTCGCTGATGAGTTCGGCGAGTACCTAAGTGCTGTAGGGCTCGACCTTCAGGATTTTCACCGTCATCTGATTGCCATTTGTCAGCGTGTAGGTAGCCTCATCGCCGACGTGGCGCCCTAGCACTGCTTGGCCTAGCGGAGATGTGGGGGAGTAGACCTCGATTGATGCATGCGCGGCCTCCTCCCGTGAACCAAGGAGAAACGTCTCATCATCGTCAAATTCGACGAAGCGGATAGTGATGACCTTGCCGTGGGACACCTCATCGACGGCTGCGTCGGGAACACCGATCCGCGAGTTCTCCAATAGGTGCCGCAACTGGCGCACGCGAGCCTCGTTTTTCCCCTGCTCCTCTTTGGCTGCGTGATAGCCACCGTTTTCCTTGAGGTCACCCTCGTCGCGAGCCAATTCGATGCGTTTGGTGATCTCACTTCGACGTGCGCCGGTGCGCTCAGCGAGTTCAGCTTCCAGTCGATCAAAGGCCTCCTGGGTGAGCCAGGTCACATCCTCTGCGGTCATTAACCCAGGTTAGCCGCGGGTTCCCACGGCTGCTCAGGAGGCAGCACCCCGGGTGGGAATTGCGGGGGCATCACTCGATCAGGAAGGCCGCCAGCCGCACAGCCCAGTAGTTCCACGACGTATGCCGGGGCAATGGTTCGCAGTGCGTATGTCTGTTGTACGTAGGTGGTGCCGCGGGGCAGGTTGACCGTGGCATAGCCCACATCGGCCCGAGTTTGATCTTGTGCCCGGATCACGCACACCACGTCGCTGTCGGCAGATCGACGCACGTCAAAGGTTACATCGACGTGCTCGGCTGAAACTACGTTCCAGGCGAGCAGCTCCGATTGCACGTCATCGGATCCCAACTGATAGCCGACCCAGGCAATGGCCGAAATAAAGGCGGCGACGACCACACCGATTCCGGTGTAGACCCACCATGGTGTGGGGCGGATGCCGTACCGGTCCCGTAGCTCGGGGCTGAGCTGGCTTACGGGGACTCCACTGGGCATGGCACACCTCCTCGCGCGAGCTTCGGACTGACTTGCGACACTAGCCTGTGTGACCGAACCACTCAGACTACTGTCCGTGCACGCTCACCCAGACGATGAGGCGAGCAAGGGTGCGGCAACCTCCGCTCGATACGTTAAGGAGGGCGTGGAGGTAATGGTCGTCACGTGCACCGGCGGCGAGCGTGGTGATGTACTGCATGAGGCAGCGCAGACTGAAGTGGACGAACTCGGCTTGCCGGCGGTTCGTCAGCGCGAAATGGCCGCAGCCGTTGCGGCATTGGGTGTCCAGCACCGATGGTTGGGATTTGAAGATTCCGGTTATCCGGCCCATCTTGACGGTGGAGAGCCTGAACCATTGCCGCCGGGTTGTTTCGCCGATGTACCGCTTGAGGATGCGACGGCGGCGTTGATTGCCATCATCCGAGAGTTTAGGCCGCAGGTGATGACGACCTATGACGAAAACGGTGGATACCCCCATCCCGATCACATCCGAACCCATGAAATCGCTTGGGAAGCTTTTCACTATTCCGCTGACACCAAGAAGTATCCGGGCGGCGAACCCTGGCAGGTAGCAAAGCTTTACTACAACATGACTTTTCATCAGCAGCGTGTGCAGGCTTTGCATGATGCCCTCACCGATCGCGAGATTGAGTCGCCCTTTGCACGCTGGCTAGACCGGTGGGCCGAAGAACCGCCTGAGGATGATTCGTGGCGCATCACAACGCGCGTCAACGTCGAGGATTTTTTTGATCACCGCGATGCAGCTCTTTTGGCGCACCACACGCAGGTTGATCCGGCGGGACTTTGGTTTGCCGTTCCCCGGGATGTGGAACGGGATGTCTGGCCGACCGAGGACTTCCAACTGGCATTGAGTCGTGTTGATTCGCAGACCCCAGAAGATGACCTCTTCGCAGGACTAAGGAGTGCCCCATGGCTGGGCTAACCGTGCTAGCGACGCAAGCGTGGGTGTCCCTCGTGGCGGCCGACCCGAGTCCGTTGCCCGATGAACCGCCCATCGACCCTTCGCGGGTGACACCCGGACTACTGGGCCTCGTAGCGTTCTTGTTCTTAATCGTGGCCGTGGCTTTTCTCTATCGTTCGTTGCGTAAACAACTGAAGCGGGTCGACGATGATCTGCCAGACGCCGGTACCCCGCGACGTCTCGGATTCGACGATCCCTCGGACAGCCATGGAAAACCCACCAGTCCGTAGCGCATGGAGCGTTGCGACCACGCCTCGCTGGATTAGTTTGACGGTGGTGGCTGTGCTGGCCACGGCGCTGTGTGTGTTCTTGGCCTACTGGCAGGGCAGTCGCACCCAGGACATCTTAAATGCCGAGCGTGCGGCCTTATCGGCGCCGGTCTTGATTGACCAGGCGCTGAGTGAGGACGGAGCCTTGCCAAACGCGGCGATTGGCCGACCGGTTGTCGTGGTGGGTACATATGAGCCGGCCAGTCAACGGGTTGTGAGTAATCGAGTGTTGCCCACGGCTACTGAAGACCTGCCCGGTGTGTGGGTGGTGGCGAGCGTTAGGTCGGGCTCGTGGGCAGTGCCGGTACTTCGTGGCTGGATACCCGAGGACGAGGTCGACGCATTGGCGTTGCCGGAGGGACTGGTGGAGATCACCGGTGTGCTGCAGCCGTACGAAGCGTTCTACACCGAGTCAACACCGTCGGCGGGTGAGCCACTTATCGCCATTACCGCTGAGGCTCTTCGGATATCACCAGATGTTGTCGGCGGGTTCGTAGTTTTAGCATCGCAAGTGCCGAAGGACGTGGGTGATCCGATTCCGGTTCCTCCCACCGTGCAAACCTCTGACGTTCCGTTCCCATTTCAAAATTTTGCGTACACCATTCAGTGGCTTGTTTTCGCCGGAGTTGTTTGGTTCATGTGGGGGCGCTGGTTACGTCTAGACGTGCTTCGGGCCCGCGAGGAAGAGCGCGAAACTCCCCAGCGGGATAACCTGAAGACATGAATGGGGCGTTGCTTCGATTTCGTGTCATGGCTTGGGTCACCGGCGTATTGCTTGCTGTCATGACCGTCGTGGGATTGCCCCTGAAGTATGTGTTCGAAGCAACCGATAGCGGTTTCGCCGGATCGTTCTATGCCATCGGTTGGCAGGCGCATGGCTGGCTCTATGTGCTCTACCTCGTAACGGCACTTGATATCTGTTTTCGACTGCGCTACAGCGTTTTTCGCACTCTGGCAGTCTTGATCGCCGGTACGATTCCTTTTGCGTCGTTCTTTGCTGAACATCTGATTGCCAAGGAAGTGCGAGCCAGGCAGGCAGCTGCCGTCTAACCGTGCGGGGCATCCTCTAACGATGCCATCGGATTCTTGTCCGGCCGCGTGGCCAGGTAAGAACCTAAGATCACCAGCGGGAAACCGATGATCAAGCCAAACGTGATTGGTTCGGACAAAATAACGACTCCGAGCAGGACTGCCACGGCTGGGTTGATGAAAGTGATGACTGTGGTGCGGGCCGGCCCTGCCTCGGCAATCAATGCGAAGAGCAGCACGAACGCAATTGCCGTGCACAAGACGCCAAGAGCGATAACCGACCACCAAGCACTGACGGCTACCGGCTCACTTGGCCATTGAAGCCACACGAACGGAGCGTAGACAACGGAATTGATCAATAGGGCAAGCGTGATGACACCGAGGCTCGGCACGTTGCTAAGTCTCATCGCGATGATGATCGGACCGAAGGCGTAACCCGTAACGGTGATCAGCGCCGCACCCACGCCGAGGTACTGGCTGCCCTGCACGTCTAGCCCGACGAGCAACGCGACGCCGCTCACACCCACCATGAGTCCGACCACGCGCATTCCCTTGAGCATCGGGTCGAGGCCCAGAACACGGGCGATAACCGCGGCCACGATGGGAACAGCTGCGATCACTAAGGCCGTTGTGGAACTGGTGAGTCTTTGTTCTGCGTATCCCAGCATAAGGAACGGAATTGTGATTTCAACGAAAGCGAAAAGCACGATCCACCGCCAGTAGCGCAGTGCCGGTATGAGTTGACGGCGCAGGAGGGTGATGGGCAGTAGGAGTAGCCCGGCCAGCGCAACTCGAAGGCCCACAAGCACAGAGGGTTCGAGGTAATCAACGGCTACTCGAATGAACAGGTATGGCGTGCCCCAAATGAGCGCGAGGGCAATGAACAGCGACCAGCCACGACGCGACACAGGTATCCCTCGAAAAGTTGTGAGACTGACGTTCAGTAATCGTGTCGAATACTAGAAGGCTGGCGCTGGAGCGGTGAAGGTGCCAATAATCGCCAGCGACAGCAAGATGACACTAATGCCGAGTCCGATATAGCCGGTGATGAGCCCCGTCATTGCCTGGCTTCGTCCTCCACTATGGGTGCTCGTGCTGCGCCGCAGCCCCACGTGGCCGAAGGCAATGGCCAAAATCGGCAAAACCGGCACAAACCACAGGCACACACCGATGGTGACTGATGATACGCCCAGCACCATTGCGGTGATGCTGGCTGTGTTCGACCTTCGACCTTGGTATTCGGTGCCTGGAGCTCCGGCGGAGTAGGTCATGGCTGGACGCTATCGGTAGCCGTGAGTCGCCATTCGATCTCGCGGTGAGTTAGGGCAAAGCCGCGAGCCAGGTAGTTGCCGAGGGCTGCAGTCGCATCGAGGTCGCAGGTGTGCACGACGCAGGCTTGGGTCCCGGGTAATGACCACGCCAGCGCGATGGCTTGTTCGAGGAGCCATCGGCCGATGCCGCGCCCGTGATACATCGGGTAGAGGCCGAAAAAAGCCAATTCAACCGAGCCGCCCGCACACTGGTCGAGTTCGGCGTAGCCGATCACGTCGTTCCCGTCGAGGGCAACGAGCAGGTGGTGCTGGGGTCGGTCAGTCCAGGCCGTCCACTGCTCGAGGGACCAGTCTTGCCGGTCTACCCAGCCCCACGCGGCGCCGATGTCGAGGTAGAGCTGGCGACTGATGGCCTTGTTGGTGCCGGTCACCTCGCGCAGGTACACGCCATTGGGGGCAGCCGATGCGGCCTGATCGGGCGCCTGGGTCATCTGCAGGTGGGTCACGGTGATGGCTGTGGCGCCATCTCGCGGCCCCTCCACGAGCTGGCCCCATCGAACGCCCACATCATTACCCTAATGAAATCCTTGCCCGACCCAGATTGACCCGACCCGAACTAATTGCCGGGTCACCGGGAAGTTTGACGGTGAATGCGGTTTACTCAGCCTGTGTCGGATGGCCTGCTCGTTGACCTCTCCCGGTTGCAGTTCGCGCTGACAACTTTGGTCCACTACCTGTTTGTCCCGCTGACGCTCGGCTTGGGTCCGTGGGTAGCGATCTTTGAAACCTTGCGCTACCGCACCGGAGATGAGCGGTACGCCCGATTGTCAAGATTTTTCGGGTCTCTGTTGCTGATTAACTTTGCCATCGGTGTCGCCTCAGGCATCATCCAAGAGTTCCAGTTCGGCATGAACTGGGCGGTGTTCAGTCGTTTTGTCGGTGATATTTTCGGTGCCCCGTTGGCGATGGAAGGACTCTTTGCGTTCTTCTTGGAGTCAACCTTTCTGGGCCTGTGGATTTTCGGCCGCGACCGGCTGCCTCGACTTCTGCATTTGAGCACGATTTGGCTGTTCGTCATCGGTACCTGGCTATCGGCGTACTTCATTCTCGCCGCCAACTCGTTCATGCAAAATCCCGTCGGTTACGAACTTGACCCCATCAGTGGCGATGCCGTGCTCACCGGCTTAGGGGAGGTGTTCTTCCAGCCCCTGACGATCTGGGCGTGGTTACACACGATCGTGGGCGGCGTGATCGCTGCCACGGTGTTCGTCTTCGGCGTCAGCGCCTACCACCTCAAGCGAGGCCAGCACCTGGACCTGATGCGCAAGACATTCCGAGCAGCGATCGTCACGGGCATCGTTGCCGGTGGTATTCAACTGTTTGTTGGTGATGTTCTCGGCGTCATCATGGTTGACAAGCAGCCGATGAAAATGGCTGCGGCTGAGGCTGTTTGGGAGACAACGGGGCCGTGTGCGTCGCTAGGGATCGTGGCGATCCCTGACACGGCTGCGCGAGACAACTCATTCGAGGTGGGTATCCCCTGCCTGTTGTCGATCGTTGCGACCAACTCCTTAAGTGGAGAGGTTGTCGGGATGAACGAGTTGCAGGCCCAATATGAGGAGCAGTACGGGCCTGGCGACTACACCCCCAACGTTTGGGTCGCGTTTTACGGATTCCGCGCGATGATCGGGTTCGGACTCCTCGGATCAGCATGGATGGTGTTGGCGTGGTGGTTCACGCGGCGCGGTCGAATGCCAACCTCGCGTTGGTTCTGGGGTATCTCGATTTGGATGATCGCTGCACCCTGGCTGGGCAACCTTTTCGGTTGGATTTTCACCGAGAACGGTCGCCAACCGTGGGTTGTTTACGGCCTGCTCAAAACCGAAGACGCCGTGTCTGATTTGAGCGTCGGTCTCGTTGCTACGAGTCTGGCCGGTTTCGTGGCGCTCTACACGATCATCGGCGTGGTCGAGTTCCGCCTCATCCGCCGATATGCCATTCGCGGACCGATGGAGCCGAGTGACCCGATGCCGGGTGAGCCTCCCCCTGTAGTGAGCAGTTCAGCGGGTAAAGGTTGGACCTCGTGATGCTCGCTTACACGTTCTTTATCGTGATCGCGTTTGTATGGTCGGTCTTTTTGTTTCTCGAAGGGTTTGACTTCGGGGTCGGCATGCTCACCCGACTCGTTGGTCGCACGCCGGCTGAGCGCGGCACCATTTTACGGGCGATCGGACCCAACTGGGATGCCAATGAAGTGTGGTTGCTCACCGGTGGCATTCTCATCTTCGCGGCTTTCCCTGCTTGGTACGCGGCTTCATTTCCCTCGGCCTACATTCCACTGCTTCTGCTTGTCTTCTGCCTCATCATTCGGGCGCTGTCGATCGAGTATCGCTCGAAAAGGCCAAGTGAGCGTTGGACCTCGACCTGGGACAGCTTGACGTTTGCAACAGGGCTGCTGCTTCCGCTTTTGGTGGGTGTCTTCTGGGCCGGCATGGTGCACGGCATTCCGATTGACGCAGATGGTCGCTTCACCGGCGACACGTTGTGGTCGCATATAAATGCCTATTCCGTACTCGGCGGGATCGCTGTGGTGGTCTATTCGATCGCGCACGGGGCAGTTTTCTTGCAAAACAAACTCGATCTGTCCTGGAAATCGCGACTCGAACCTTGGGCCAATTACGCCGGAATGGCGACGTTGGTTTTGATGGCTGGATTCTCGATTTGGACGGTGCTGGCGTATTCCGCGGACCTCCTGGGCATTGTCATCGCCGGCGTCGTTGTCATCGCATTTGCTGCCGCTTTCGTAGCCCAGCGCGCAGGCCGATCGTTATTGTCGTTCTGGCTGAACGGAATTGGTATCACCGCGTTTATGGCACAGATTTTCGCCGCCCTCTACCCCAACGTGTTACCCAGCACTGTTGATGACGGTTTCAACCTCACCATTGAGCAGGCTGCCGCCAGCGATTATGCGCTGACCGTGTTGGCTATCACGGCAATTATCGGGATACCAGGTGTCATGGCCTATCAAGCCTGGTCTTTTTGGGTGCTGCGTGGTCGACTCAAGCGCGAGGAACAGCCCAGCGAGACCTACTGAAGAATCCTTGCTGCCATGTCACGGCTGCTAGATCAGGTCAGCGAGGGCGTTAAACAACCGGTCGACATCGTCGCGGGTGCTGTACGGGGCTAGACCAACCCTGATCGCACCGTGGTCGTCAAGCCCGAGATGACGGGAGCATTCCAGTGCATAGAAACTGCCAGACGGTGCCTCAACATTTCGGTCAGCAAGACGTGGTGAAACCTCGGCGCTCACTAAACCATCAACGCTGAACAGAACCGTCGGTGTGCGATGAATCGCCCGACTGTAGATCTGCACCCGCGGCATCGTCGTCAAACCTGAAACGAGATAGTCCAACAGGGACTCCTCGTATGCCTCCAAGGCTGCGAAAGATCGGGTGAGATTTGACCTTCGCGTCTCGTCATTTGCAGTGTCGGCAGGAGGCACCAGGTTGGCCAGCACGTCGACAGCGGCTGTCACGCCGGCGAGTAACTCATACGGCAGAGTTCCTAGTTCGAAACGCTCAGGCACGTCCATGGTTGAGGGAGCGAGTTTATCCGGGAAAAGTGACTGGAGGGTAGCGTGATCGGCAACGAGCGCGCCCAGGTGTGGGCCGAGGAATTTGTAGGGTGAGCACACGAAAAAGTCAGCCCCCATTGCACCCACATCAGGCAGTGAGTGAGCGGTTAGATGCACGCCGTCTACAAACATGAGCGCCTCGGACTGGTGAGCCAGGTGGGAGATAGCCGCGATATCTGGCCGCGTTCCAATGAGATTCGATGCGGCGGTGACGGCCACCAGGCGGGTGCGCGATGACACCACCGCAGTGAAAGCCTCGACTGGTAGTTCGGTCGTATCAGGGTCAAAGTCGACCCAGCGGATGGTTGCACCAGCGCGTTCGGCGGCGATCACCCACGGGCGAACATTTGCGTCGTGGTCGAGGCGTGAGACCACAACCTCATCGCCGGGACCCCAATCTTGGGCCAGGGTGCGCGCCAGATCAAAGGTTAGTTGCGTCATGCTGCGACCGAAGACAACGTCTTGTGAGTGAGCACCGACGAGGTCGGCGATAGCTAAGCGAGCAGACACCACGAATGAATCCGCACGCTGTTGCGGAACAGTGGCCGTGCCCCGATTGGAGAGCGGCCCAAGGAGTGAGTCGGCGATCGCGGTGGCGACTGCTAGCGGGGTTTGGGTTCCGCCGGGGCCGTCAAAATGAGCGATGCCAGACCGAAGCGACGGGATTTGGCGGCGAAGGCGTTGCGGATCATATGGTTGCGGGTCAGGTGCGGGTGAAAAATCCAGGACGCTTGCCATGTCACTCTCCGTTTATGAGATCCCACTCCGTGCCATCGGCAGTATCTCGTACCTCGATACCCGCTGCCAGTAATCCGTCACGAAGCAGATCACTCATGGCAAAATCTTTGGCATCACGCGCATGCTTACGGGCCATCAAAGCCACGCTTACGACCGGGGCCAACGACTCACGCTCATCGCTGAGTCCGTCTTGGGCCGCGGTGGCCAGGTCCACCAGCATTGACCGCAGGGTTTGCCGGGCACGATCGACATCGTCGTTTTGCAGGGTGTCGGCGCTCCAGGCGTGGATAGCGTCCTCGAGTTCTAGACATGCGCCAAGGGCTCCATCAGAATCAGCAGCCACGAGGCAGGCGTCAAACGTAGCCTTGAGCGCTACGGAGGTTGCACTCAACGATGCTGCGTCATTGCCGTTCGACTGGAGATTCTCGGGTGTATCTGTCACGGGCTGGATCGGAGTTATCGAGCTGAATTTGCCGGAGGCTGACTGGGGCAGTCCGTCCAGCAACGCCTGGAGTTCGGAAATATCAATCGCCGTGCCCGAAGGGAATGTTTGCGAGCGACCCTCGCGACGAATTGTGAGGCCGCCGGCACCCTGGATTGACACGGTGCGCTCGCTGAGGTCAAAGATGGCTGCGGTGTGCTCATCAACGCCCAGGACTCCGACCCCCTCGGGTAGCAGAGTCTCCATCAGTTC
>JAFMCH010000055.1 GCA_017857875.1 Actinomycetota bacterium
CGACGTCAGGGAGGGCGCGTTGCCCGTGCGTGGGTAATTCCGGTGCTGGGGTGGATTCGTGGACGGCTGACGTGGGGTTTGCGGCCATTCGCACACCTTATCCGTGTTCGGAGGCAGTCAATGACTGGTCACAGGGCCGTTAGCGGGAACCGTTGCCTCGCATCAGGCGTCACACTCATACGGATCATGCGCGAGGCGTGATCCACCGGTAAGGAGGGACGACATGACCGAAGGCGCCCTACGCGGGACCCGTCTGGGAGCAACCAGTTACGAGAACGACACTCATGTGGAGTTTGCTGAGCGCGAATGGGTTTCCTATGACTGTCCTCGCGGGCACGTCACCACGGTTCCGTTCTCCACTGAGGCCGAGGAGATTCCGGTTCTTTGGGAGTGCCATTGTGGAGCGGAGGCTCTCCGGCGCGAATACGCCCGTCCAGAGCCCGTAGCCACACGGCACATTCGCACTCACTGGGACATGTTGCTTGAGCGACGGACGATCGCCGACCTTGAAGTCCTCCTCGATGAACGCCTGGCTCTGTTGCGCAACACGGCCAAAAAGTCCGCCTAAGAGGCTTCTTCACCCGCTCGCACCACAGCGTGAACCCCTGAGGAGTATCCGACCTCAGGGGTTCACTTTTTGTCACGGACGAAGACGCGCAGCCCACCGGGTCGCGATTCGACGGCGAACGGGCGGCAGCAAAAGGACAATCCCGGCCAGATCGCTGAGGAATCCAGGTATCGCTATCAATATCCCGGCAGGGACCAACAGCAGTGTCTGGGCCGGTGGCGCGGGCAAGGCCGCAGGCACGGTGGCCTCGGAAGGGGCCGATTCGGTCAAAGCGAGGTCGCCCTGTCCCTGCTGCTGCATCAGGCGCACGGCCTGCGCCCAGGATCTGCCGGTACGTGCCGCAGCCACTCGCACAACGATCCAGCCGATGATGAAACTTCCGATAATCCACAGCAACACCGGCCACCAGCCGAAAGTCGAGGCGGCTACCAAAAGGACAACCAACTCCAGGAACGGAACCACAAAGGCGAGCAGGCAACCTAGGCGCAACGGAATCATGTATCCAGATCCCCTGGTTGATCGCTGCCCAAACGTCTCGCCGAACGTGACTTGCGCGCCCAGGCGCGTACCTGTGCGGTCCGATTGACCGCCCCCCACACGGTGACCCGCCACAGCGCCTCGGCAACTATGCGTTGGCTCATCTTTGACGTCCCCAGTTCTCTCTCAACGAAAGTAATCGGCACCTCACGCACTACCAGGCCCTGTTCGAGTGTGCGGTAGGCCAGGTCTACTTGAAAGCAGTAGCCCTGTGACGAGACTTCATCGAGCCTCAAAGCGCGTAGCGTCGCTGCCCGGAAAGCTCGAAACCCTCCGGTGGCATCGCGCAGCGAGATGCCCAGAGCGAGACGTGTGTACAAATTGCCACCGCGGGACAAAATCTCGCGCGATCTAGGCCAGTTGACGACACTCCCCCCCTCAACCCATCGGGATCCCAGTACCAAATCGGCTCCCGGCAGCGCAGCGAGCAATACCGGTAGGTCGGCGGCGCGATGTGAACCATCGGCGTCCATTTCGACGATGATGTCGAATCCATGGGAAAGGGCCCAGTCGAAGCCGGCGAGATAGGCGGCGCCGAGTCCCTCCTTTCCCGCCCGATGCAGCACGTGTACAGCGGGATCGGCTGCCGCAAGGGTGTCGGCTAATTGTCCGGTGCCATCGGGTGAGGAATCATCCGCAATCAAAAGTTCGGCCGTCGGTACAGCCTCCCGTACCCCAGCCACGATGATCGGCAGGTTCTCCCGCTCGTTATACGTCGGGATGATCACCAGGATGCGTTCAGTCGTCACTTGATGAGCCTATGTCCCGGGCAGAGACGCTGTTGCCATTGGGTTTTGACTTGCCGAGCAGGCGTCGCCAGATCGACCACCCGAGGGCGAGCATGGTCGCTAACGAAGCTAGGATCTCAGGCCAAGGGCCTACTCGCGCTGCGATGGTCAAACTGTCTCGCAGTTGTATGGTTTCAACCATACTTCCGCTTTGAAATTCACCAATCTCAGAGACGACAGCGCCCGTCGGATCAATCACGGCGCTGATGCCGGTGGTTGCGGCAACAAGAACTGTCCGACCAAACTCCACCGCGCGTAACCGAGACATAGCCACCTGTTGTTCGGGTTGACCCAAACCGGCAAACGTCGCATTATTTGTCTGGATGACGATGACTCGCCCACCATCAAGCACCGCACCGCGCACGACATCGTCGTAGGCCACCTCGAAGCAAATGACATCCGCGATGACCACGTCACCCATGCTGAGTACACCGCTGGACTCACCGGCGATGAAGTCCCGGGGCACCTGGTCGAACCGGCCGATCAGGGCGGTAAGCAGTGGCCGAAAGGGCACATATTCACCGAAAGGCACCGGACGTTGTTTGACGTAATACTCCCCCGGGCCCGTCACCGGGTCCCACACGATGCCAACGTTGGCCACGGTCATGTCGTCGATGCCTAGCACTGCACCGACGAGAATGGGTGCGTTGACCGCAGCCGCAGCCGCTGATATCGCAGCAGCACTTGCCTCATCGCGAAGCGGATCGATATCAGCAGCATTCTCTGGCCAGATCACGATATTTGGCTCTCGCGTAAGCCCTTCGTCGGCCGCTTCACCCACCGCCACTGTTTCGGCAACATGTCGAGTTAGGACATCGCGCGGGGCATCTGGCGCTTCACCGGAGGGCAACCCGCCCTGGATGACTGCTGCGACAGTCTGACTCGGTCCGCCATCGGTCTGCCCGACTGCTGGGCGCGGAATGATGACCGAACTCACACCAATCACGATGATGCCTGCAACCAGTAGGCCGCCACGTAGCCGATTTCTGGACCTTAGGTTCAAAAAAGCCGCGGCCATAATCGCACCAACGAGGGCGGTCATGAACGTGACGGCCGCTGCGCCGGCGATAGCCGCCCATGGTGTCAGTGTCGTTGCGGTTTGAGCGAAAGCCAATCGGCCCCAGGGGAAACCGCCAAGTGGAATGCGATCTCGAAGAGCCTCCTGCAATAACCAGGCGCCGGCGATCCATAGCGGCCACCAGCGAAGGAAACTCAGGTAAGCGATAGCGACGCCCATAAGCCCGAACCAAGCTGCACAAAACAGCGACAGTGCGAGCCAAGCATCGGCTCCGATGAGGCTCAACCAACGCAGCAGCATCAGAAAAAATGCCAACCCCGCGACCAGACCGCACAGGCCACCTAGCCATGGGCGTTGGCGAAACATCACCAATGTCAAGACAGCGACCGCTACCGGCGCAAGTAGCGATGCACCAAACGGCGGGAAGGCGAGTGCCAGTACCACCCCGGCCACAGCCGCCACGACCACCCGAAGATAGGCAGGCATATCGAGCGGCGAGGTGACGTGCGCTGCGATCACGTGGATACCTGGATGGCTCCGGTCGCATGAATGACCGCACCGTCTCGCATCGTGACCAGGCATTCGGGTAAGTCCCGATCGAGGGAAAGATCGGGCAAACCCGGTGTGCCTGATCGATCATCAGTGCTCCATGCCGCGATGCGTGTATCCGGCGCCTGCACCACAAGGTCCGTTGATTCCCATATTGCGAGAGTGGCTGGCGCATCCTCCCGCAATACCCCAGGTTGGAGATGCTCCTGGTGCGCAGACCGCCGTCCCCCTCGCGTGTGTGCCGCAAAGGCGGCACGCACACTCACTCTCTGCTCTGCATTGTGATGAAATGCTGCCGCCCGCACACTTCCCCAGGGGTCCAGGGCGGTGACCGGTGCATCAGAACCGAAAGCCACACAGACACCTGCCTGGCTCAACGCTGCGAAGGGATTTAGCGACATGGCACGTGTTGCCCCCAGACGTTGCGCGTACATCTGATGCTCACCACCCCACGCCGCATCAAAAGCCGGCTGCATGCTGGCAGCCACGCCCCATGTCGCCATGGCGTTAATCTGGTGCGCATCGAGCATCTCCGCATGCTCAAGTCGATGCCGACATTGCCGCAGTTCTGTTATGCCACAACGCTTTTCCGCCTCGACGAAGCCTGCCATCACGGTGTCGAGGGCAGCATCACCGATAACGTGGAACCCGGCCTGCAGTCCAGCCTGAGTACACAAGACGATGTGTTCGGCGATCTGCTCAGCGGTTAAGTACAACGTGCCTGTTTCGCCTGCAGCATCGGAGTAGGGAGCCCGTAGAGCCGCGGTGTGGGATCCCAAAGAGCCGTCGACGAACAGGTCCCCGGCGCATCCGCGGGCACCGAGCGACTGGGCGGTCTCAATGCCGTTGAGTTCACCCCAATAGGCAACTACCTCCACGCCAGAGGCGGAGGTGGCGAGATCATTCAAGGCGCGCAAGTCTTGACTGCTACTGATGGATGGTCCGGCCATCTCATGCATGCTCACGATGCCGCACCGGGCAGCTTGGGAAAGCGTCCAACGTTGTGCAACCTCACGTTGAGCGTCCGTGATGGAGGCGAACGCGACGGAGCGGGCGATGGCATGTGCCGAACGCGTGAGTGGGCCAACTGGATCGAAGCCCGGCCACGAGACCACCGGCCCGTTCGTTGGCTCCTGTCCCACATCAGTTGATCCAGACATTTGATCGACCAGCGCGCTGCTTACCAACGCCGAATGGACGTCGATTCTGCTGAGATACACCACATGCGAGCCAGCAACGGCGTCAATGGCCTCGCGCGATGGAAGTCGGTTGTCGCTCCATGTTGTCTCATCCCAACCGTGTCCCCACACGACACCATCCGCCGGGACGGCACGTGAAAGCAGTGCCAATAGATCATCGGCACTGCGGCAGGTGGACAGATCAAGCCCGGTGCTCAGTAGACCCGTTGCTGTGGCGTGCACGTGGGCGTCTACGAAACCCGGGGTGACCAACGCTCCTTGAAGTTCCCATACGTCATCGACAGTGTCTCGATGCGTGTCTGCTCCTGTGTCGCTACCTATCCATCGAATCACGCCGTCGATCATCAACAAGGCGGTTGCGAATGGGTCGACCGGAGAGTAGATATGACCGCCTCGCAGCATGATCGCACTCATGGGCTGATGACTCCTAGGAGGGTGAATCGGTGTGGGTGAGCGCACGACCAATAACCATGCGTTGCACCTGATTTGTACCCTCAACGATCTGCAGGACCTTCGCCTCGCGAAAATACCGTTCGATCGGAAAGTCCTTCGTGTAGCCGTAGCCGCCCAGCACAGATACCGCGTTGTCGGTAACCATCATTGCCGTATCGGTGGCGAAAAGTTTCGCCTTCGCGGCCAACACGCCAAAAGGTAGTCCGGCATCTTTGTGCCGAGCCGCATCCAGATACAAAGATCGAGCAGCGCTGATGGCTGTGTCCATGTCAGCGAGCATGAAGGACAGTCCTTGGAAATCCGCGATCGGCTTACCGAACTGTCGCCTTTGTTGCGCGTAGGCAACTGCTGCGTCAAGGGCTCCTTGGGCAAGTCCGACCGCGCATGCCGCGATACCAAGTCGCCCGGCATCAAGGGCCGACATTGCGATCTTGAAGCCATGGTTCATGTCGCCGATGAGGTGATCAGTGGGAACCTCGACGTCTTCCAATAGGACACCCGCGGTAGGTGAAGCCCAGGCTCCCATTTTGCGCTCACGGGGTGCGGCCGATAGTCCAGGTGTGGGCGACTGCACTAGAAGACAACTGATGCCTCCGGCACCAGCCTGGCCGGTTCGAACCATTACATTGAAGAAGTCGGCGATATCGCCGTGCGTAATCCAAGCCTTACGCCCATTGATGCGATAACCCTCTTCGGTGAGGTCCGCTCGAGTAGTCAAGGCGGCTGCATCTGATCCCGACTGCGGCTCAGATAGGCAGTATGCGCCGATGGTGTCCCCCGACAGCATCATCGGCAGCCACCGATCGCGCTGGTCCTGGGTACCGAATTCGGCAGTGGGAAAGCAAGCCAGGCTGTGCACACTGACCGAGATACCCACGCTGAGCCATACACTCGATAGTTCCTCTAGGACCTGCAGGTACACCTCGTATGGCTGATCACCGCCGCCGTATTCGGTGGGGAAAGGCAGAGAGAGCAGGCCGGCTTGTCCCAGTGTTTTCATCACCGCCGCTGGGAATTCTCCGTGTTCCTCCGCTGCATCAACGCCGGGGCCTAGCGTGTTGAGCGCGATGTCACGGGTCAGCTCCAGTAGCGCGACGGCTTCTGACGTGGGCAGTTGTCGGTCAATCATGGATGCTGAATCGCTTTTCATGGCACCTCCACGACGGTCAACTCGTGTGGTTGATTATTAAGTGATCGCACTCCCTCAGGGGTACACACGACTATGTCTTCGATGCGTGCGCCGTACCTGCCAGCCAGGTAGAAACCAGGCTCAATACTAAACGCCATACCGGGTTCGACGACGAGTTCGCTGCCTGCCATCAGGTAGGGGTCCTCGTGCGTCTCCAGACCAATTCCGTGGCCGGTCCGGTGAATGAAATAGTCCGACAGCCCGTGCTCGGCCAGTATCTCGCGAGGAATCACATCGAGTCGACCTGTCGTGACGCCCGGCTTCACGGCTCGCACGGTCGCGGCCTGGGCTTCAAGCAGCGCGGCATAGGAGCGTCGAAAATCTTGATCGGGTTCGCCCAAGCTGTACATGCGTGTGCAGTCACTTCGGTAGCCACTGGGCATTGTTCCACCGATATCGATCACGATTGGTTCGCCAACGGCCAGATGATAATCACTGGGTTCATGATGAGGGCTGGCACCATTTGGTCCCGCCGCAACGATGACGAAGTCCACTCGCACATGTCCCTCGGCCAAGATCTGTGCACCGATCGCAGCAGCTGCTTCCTTCTCGGTCATGCCGATCTTCAACAGGTGCGGAATAGCTGCATGAACTCGGTCAATTGCGGAACCCGCCTCGATCAGAGCTTCAATCTCGGCAGCATCCTTGGTCATTCGTAGCGGCTGCAGCACCGGACCAGCGAGCGTCTGATCGCGATCGGGTATCGCTGCGCGTAATTGCAGCACCTTTGATGCCCACATGTGATCATCGATCCCGTAGGCCCGGCTGTCGTCGCGGGGCAACTGGTCCCCAATGAGTGCGTAGGGATCATCGGACTCATCCCAGGTCACAATGTTGATACCCAATGAACCGGCTGGACTGGCCTGGGCTGCCAGAAACTCCAATCGAGGGACCACGAGGACCGTGCTGCCGTTGGCGCAGATCACCAAACAGGTAATGCGCTCAAGGGGAACCGCGTCGTACCCGATCAGGTACTGCAAATCGGGACCAGGGCTAATGAGAAGGCCAGAAAGTCCTGATTTGACGGTGGCGCTGACGGCGCGAGTGAGGCGGGATCCGAAGTCGCCCGGCGTTGAGTTCACCCGCCCACGGTATCCCGCATTCGCATGCCACGCGGACTGGACCGGCCCTGAGCACCCGGTAGTCCCCGGGAGGGGACAATCGGGCTCATGAGCCTTCTGCTGCTCGACAGCGCCTCGTTGTATTGGCGGGCCTTTCACGCCCTCCCCGACTCGATCACCGCCCCCAATGGCATGCCGATCAATGCTGTTCGCGGCTTGTTGGACACGATTGCAGTATTGGCGCACGATCGGCATCCGGATCGAGTGATCGCGTGTTGGGATAATGACTGGCGTCCGCAGTGGCGGGTTGAGGCGGTCGCTAGCTATAAAGCCAATCGATTGGCCGATGAGGATGGTCCGGCCACTTCTGGTCACGACGGAGCCGCCGAGGAGGTTCCTGACCTACTGGGACCACAGATTCCCGTCATTCGGGCCCTGTTGCCCACCTTGGGCATCTCGGTGCATGGTGCTGACGGGTGGGAGGCCGATGATGTGATCGCGCGCCTTGCCATGGCTGAATCGAGCAACGGGCTCTTGGCAGATGTCGCCTCTGGTGACCGCGACCTAGTTCAGTTGGTGGACCCGCAGACCACACTGCTTTACACCGGCGGAACAGCCAAGTCGCGGGGAGGTGCGCCCTGGCTGACGTACACGCCAGAGGCAGTCATTGAGCGATTCGGCGTTCGCCCCGATCAGTACGCCCTGATGGCCTCGTTGCGAGGGGATCCTTCGGATGGACTACCGGGTATCAAGGGCATCGGTGAGAGGACCGCGGTGGTGCTGGTCACCGCCTTCAACGATCTCACCGGGTTGCTTCACGCAGCACAGCACGCACCAACGGCCAAACCCATGACCCCGCGGCTCGCCCAAGCACTGCTCGACGACTGGCCCGCCCTGCAAGCTGCGTATTCCGTGACATATCTGCGCGGGGATACGCCTATTGCAGACCCGCCCCCCGTCGGTACGCCAGACCTCGTAGCGGCACGCCAACTGGCCCAGCAGTGGGGCCTTGAACGTTCGGTGGAACGGGTGATCGCCGCTATGGCGCAGACGAGTACCGGATAACCCCGCGATCAATTGCTGCAGCGGCACGGTGGGCGCGTTCGGCCATCGTTGGGTCATGCCCAGACAGCGCATCTGCGATTTGACCCAGGAGATCAATGACCTGTTTGCACCAGCGGACGAAGTCACCCGCGCTGAGGTCGGATTCATGCAGGACGGAATTCAGATTCGCGCCGCGTGCCCAGCGGTGAACCGTGGCCACCAAACCCCAGTCCGGCTCCTTGAGAAAGTCGACTCCAACAGCGCGTTCTTGTGCGTGCAGGTCACTCCAGATGGCGTTCGTAGCCTCGACGGTGGCTCGAAGGATGCCGCCAGGTACACCGGGGGCATCCTGCCGGTGCCGTGCCTCAAAGACCATCCCGCTGACAACTGCGGCTAACGCGGCCTCATCGAGATCAGCCCACGTGCCGAGTCTGAGACACTCGGATACCAGCAGGTCCTTTTCCGTGTATAGGCCAGCGAGCACCTGCCCCGATTCAGTCACCGATATGGCATGCGCCCCCTGATCGAGGTAGCCCAACTCCAGCAATACGGTGCACACCCGATCGAATTGTCGAGCTACCGAGTGCGTGCGGTCCTTGATCTGCGACTCCAGGTCCTCAATATGTCGTGACAAGCGGGCATAACGTTCGCCCCAGCGAGCGTGCACTTCACGATCTGAACACCCATGGCACGGGTGCTGTTTCAATTGACCACGAAGCCGCGTGATCGCTGATTCGCGATCTGCCGATCTACGCACCTTGGTGTGCGGCGTCGCTCGTGTCGGTAGCGAGCGCGCCCGCAGTGCCTTCACCAGATCTTGCCGCGCATGGGCCGACCGGGTACTGAAACCTTTTGGGACAGAGAGGCGATCAAGGGCAGTTACGGGTCCGGTGAAGTCCGGCACAGACAATCGGCGAACTCGTCGATCAACGGTCACGACGGTGATCCGGGCCGTGGTGTCGTCCGACTGAGTGTCGATCACGACCGCGATGCCGCCTCGTCGACCGGTGGTGATCGAAATGATGTCACCGCGCCGAAGTGCCTTGAGGCTTTCGTCGATAGTGTGCCGCTTTTGCGCCGACACCTCCCTGCTGGCAGCCCGTTCCGCGGCTTGTAGTGAGGATCGCAGTAGCGCGTATTCGGAGAAATCACCGAGGTGACACTTCATCGATTGTCGATACTGTTCAGCTGTCTCTTGCTCACGTTTAATCGTCGCCGCCAAGCCGACGACAGATCGGTCTGCTTGAAACTGCGCGAAGGAGGTCTCCAACAGGTCTCGTGCCGCCTGTGTGCCGAGTCGACCCACTAACCCAACCGCCATCGTGTACGACGGACGAAAACTCGACCGCAATGGATAGGTGCGCGTCGAGGCAAGACCGGCCAGCAGCGATGGATTCAGTTCGCGATGCCAAGCCACTACCGCGTGACCCTCCACATCGATGCCGCGACGCCCAGCCCGACCGGTCAGTTGTGTGTACTCCCCCGCCGAGATGTCGACGTGCGCCTCGCCGTTGTACTTCACCAGGCGCTCCAAAACGACCGTCCGTGCGGGCATGTTGATACCCAGGGCGAGTGTCTCGGTCGCAAACACCATGCGCACCAGTCCCTGTTGAAACAACTCTTCGACGATCTCCTTGAACCGCGGAATCAACCCGGCATGATGGGCCGCAACTCCGCGCAGTAATCCATCGAACCACTCGTTGAAGCCCAGAACGCCAAGATCCTCGTGTGGCAAATCGATTGTTCGCCCCTCCACGGTCTGGCGGATGCGTTCTCGCTGCTGCGACGTGGTCAGGGTGATGCCCGCGTCCAGACACTGCCGCACTGCAGCGTCGCAGCCGGCGCGACTGAAGATAAAGGTGATACCAGGCAACAATCCGGCATCGTCGAGGGTCTGCACCACCTCACTACGCCAAGGTGTGTTCTTGTCGTGATGACGACGACGATGATGTGGCCGATCTTGCCCACGATTCTCAGCCTCGCGCGATAGGCGCACCAGGTGCGGGTTGATGACCGTCTGATCGTCATCAACGAACAGGTCGTGGAGTTTGCTGCCCACCATCACTTGCTGCCACAGGGGGACGGGTCGAATCTCGTCAACAACTACCGTGGTGTCGCCACGAACGGTCCGGATCCATTCGCCGAACTCTTCGGCATTACTGACTGTTGCCGACAGGGCGATGACGGAGATAGTTAGCGGCAATTGAATGATCACCTCCTCCCAGACCCCACCGCGGAACCGGTCGGCCAGATAGTGCACTTCATCCATGACCACGTATCCGAGTTGATTAATCGTTGATGAGCCCGAATAGAGCATGTTTCGAAGCACCTCAGTCGTCATCACCACCACAGGCGCTTCACCATTAATACTGTTATCTCCGGTCAGTAGGCCCACTTGGTCGACACCGTGTGTGCGTACTAGGTCGTGATACTTCTGATTCGACAGTGCCTTGATCGGCGTGGTGTAGAAGCACTTCGTGCCCTCAATCAGGGCTCGGTACACGGCGTACTCCCCCACCACCGTTTTTCCCGCCCCGGTCGGTGCTGCAACGAGGACACTTCGGCCCTCACCCAATGCCGCACAAGCGTCAAGTTGAAAATCATCGAGCGGAAAATCGTAAAGTGCCTCGAACTGCCCCAGGCCTTGAGCCGAACGCTCGCGCCTTGCCCGTCGTTGAGCCTCGGCGTACCGCTGGGCAGGAGTGCTCATGACCTCACTCTACGAATGATCAAGGCTGTGCGCCTCATCACCTGTCCCGGTTGAAAAGACCCGCAGAGCGTCGGGTTCGGTTGTAACGCTCACCGGAGTTGATCCAAGGTGCTCCCCATCGGCGAAGACCTGGTGGCCTGGCGCCTCGATGGACACTTCGACACCAGACATGATGTGCACATGGGGGCGATTGACGTGGGTACCGCGGTAAAGGGAGGGAAAAGCCTTGGCGAACGTGACTAACGGCACGTATTCGACGATGGTTACCGCGAGGTAAGGCTTAAAGATGTTGGCGTGCGGACACATTTTCATCCCACCGCCGTAGTAGGCGCTGTTACCCACCGATGCGATCACCGCATCGCCCTCCCAAATCGAGCCGTCGACGTCAATGCGGTAGTGAGAGGGTCCATATCGCGGTAATTCGGCCAGAAGCGCAGCAACATATCGCGTCGTTGCACCGGGAACGTTCAGTTCATTAGCTCGCGCGTTCACGGCGCTATCAAAGCCCGCCGTAAGAATGCCGCTAAACCATTCGGTCCGCCCATCGCTGAGCGTTGCGCGCCCGAGTGAGATCGTGCGCGCTTGATCGTGAGCGATTGCTCGGGCCAGTTCTTCAGGTGCTCCGCGTGCCTGACCTAACGAGCGTGCGTTGTCGTTACCCGTGCCCACCGGGAGGAGCGCGGCGCTTTGATCGGACCCGGCGAGGCCTTGGATCGCCGCGTGCCAGGTGCCATCGCCGCCGACCACCACCACCGCCTTCATCCCACGAGCCTCGCGCACACATTGGATGAGATGTTCAGGTGAAGACGCCACCTGAAGCTGCGGCTGAATGCCGTACCCGACCAAGGCCCGACACAAGGCCGGGACCTGCCTGCGGAACCGATGTCGACCGGTTCGTGGATTGATGACGACCAGCACCTGGTCGGTCACGCGTTGCTCTCAGGCCCCGATATATCCAGGTCAAGTGGGGAGATTTCGTCGTCGTCCCATTCGTCATAGTGCGCTTCGGCACCCCGGCGCTTCGCCCGTCGTCGATCATTGAGCAAACAAACCCCGATCGCCAGGACGATGAGGATCAACATTGGTCCGGCTAGTAATACCAGGTTGATCGGGTCACCGGTGGGCGTGGCCACGGCCGCGAAAATGAAGACGATGAAAATGATCCAACGCCACCAGCTGATGAGACGCTGCCCTGTCAGTACTCCGGCAAAGTTCAACAGCACCAGCATGAGTGGCATCAAAAAGCCAACGCCAAACACAAGCACGGTGCGGATGAAGAAGGACAGATATCGATCAACCGAGACGATATTTTCAACGTTGTCGGGTGTGAAACCGAACAGGATCTCCAGGCCGTAGGGCAACACGAGGTACGCAAGGGCAACACCAGCGGCGAACAATGGCACGGCCACCACGACGAACGCGATACCCCATCGACGTTCGTGCTTGTGGAGCCCCGGTGTGATGAATCTCCACAGTTGATAAAGCCAGATAGGCGATGCCAGCAAGATCCCTGCCAGCGCGGACACCTGCACCTGCAGGACGAACGGATCGGCCACTCCGGTCAGCGCCAGCGTGACATCGCGCCCCTCTGCCTGAGCAGCAGCAACCACACCCTCGAAGGGTTGGGACAAAATTTTGAAGAGTTCGGCATAGTAGATCCAGCCCACGACCATGCCAATAACGATCGCCAGACTCGCCTTGACGACGCGAGTGCGCAGTTCACGCAGATGCTCAACGAGGGGCATCGATGAAGATCGCGGGCCAGATTGCGACTTTCCCCGACGTCCTCGGCCCCTGGAGTCAGCCTCAGGTGGCGCGGCCACCGGCTAGGACTCGGTGCGCTCCGGCCGCGGCGAAGGCGCGGACGCGGAAGAAGATGCTGGTGAGGGCTCAATGGGAGCCGGGGGAAGTGGGGCCTGCGCAGTCGAACTGCCTGCGGAGTCTGTACCCGCGGCTTCGGCATCGGGCCCATCATCGTCATGGAGGGCCTTCGTCTCGGCTTTGAAAATCCGTAGCGAACGTCCTAGACCGCGTGCGGCATCAGGTAACCGCTTGGCGCCAAACAGGAGCAGAATCAGCGCCACAATGATCAGGAACTCCCAGGGCTTCATGTTGAACGGCATGGGAGGGATCCTTTCGTTGATACGGACGGCGGGGCTGACACAAGAACATGTCACCCGGTCACCGGCTTATGGCTTCATGCTAACCCCCCAAGCCTCCTGATGCGAGCCACACGCGCCTATTGGGCGACCGAAAGCGCCCGCCGAGCGGCCTCAGCGACTAGATCGCGCCAGGGCTGGGGCTCGAGAATCTGCAGATCTCCACCCATTTCCAACGCCAGGCGGATCAGCCAGGCGGGTTCCCAGATCGGCCAGGCGACCACGATCTCACCCGCACCGGGCGGATCGACGGTGGCGGGGTTGGTGCCAGATTCACCCTCGGGTCGCAGGTCGTAGGCATCTAGAAGCCAGCGCGCGCTGCCGACCAACCGCACCCGAGCAACCGTGAGTTCGCGCTCACCCTCATTCTGCGTCGAATCAGGGTGTGCGGTTCGTGCCGACCCACCCAATCGTTCACGGTCCATACCGGGCAGATCTGGTCGAACCCGCGCTGCGATAACACGGTCTAATCGAAACTGACGCATTCCTGCTGCGCGCGTGCAGTAAGCCTCAACGTAGGTATGGCCGCCCACCATGCTGATTGCGGTCACGTGCACGATGCGCGAGGTCACCTCATCCCGAGAGGCCGAGAGGTAGTCAAGTTCCAGGGGTGTCTTGCCCTCGAGTGCACCATTGATACTCGACAACACTTCGTCGGTGGTGGGTGCCTCGACGATAAGGGCTCGGCTGGGAGCTGCCTGGTCGGTCATGATCCCTTCGAGCAAGGCGATCGTTTCATCGATCAGCACCTGGTCATGGCTGCCCGGCAAAGTGGCCAACTGCTTGAGCCCGAACAACATGGCGACGGACTCCTGCAATGTGAAACGCACCGGGTGTTCGAGCGTCTGCGGATCCAGGACGTGAATGCGGCTATCTGCGCGAAACTCACCCTCATCATCCATGAATTGGATATCGATGAGATGTTCTGGGCCGTACCCGGGTAGACCCGAACACATCAAGACGCATAGGTCATCCCCGAGTTGCTCATTACTCACTCCGAAACGCTCAGCCGCCTCAGAAAGGGTCACTCCGTCATGAGCGCTCAACCAAGGCACCAGCGCCAGCATGCGCGCCAGCCGTTCTGTCGCTTCAGTGCTCATGATGGCCCGATGATGACCCGATGGTGGGTTCGTGCGCCTCTAGTACCCGCTGCCACCGATGCACAACGACCTGTCTGAGGACATCTGGCTCAATGACCTGGACGTCGGTGCCCAATGCCGCGACCTGACCTGCGATCGCTTCGGGGTCGTCGTAGCGCACATGTAGCTCATCCCACGCAGAGTTGGCGTCTTGGTTCTGCTCGACGACGGTTGATGCCAATCGCAAGCGTGCGCCCGTCCCCGGTCGCACTCGCACGGTTGCGACCGAATCCCCTCGGGTTG
>JAFMCH010000116.1 GCA_017857875.1 Actinomycetota bacterium
GTGATTGCATTCACACCGTCCCGAACGCCTCGCCTTTCTGGGAAACGAAACCTAACCTGACGGCATGACTTTTCGGCCACAAGCCGCTGGCAGGGTGAAGCCGCGCATGAATCATGGCGCCGAGAAACACCCCCGCAAACCCGTAATCGTGGGAAGTCTCCTCACCCTCGGAACCTTGTTCGGTGCCTACCTCGGCTACGTTCGGCCTCCCGCGGCCTTTGCTGCTTCATGCGGAAGCGTTTTGCCTGGATCCACGACGACATTCGCGGTGATAGACGGCAAGCCGTATATCGGCGGTGTCGAATACATCGACACTGGACGGTATCCCAAACCAGTTCCGAATGCCCTGGATCATGCGATCTTCTGCGTGAACGACGGCGGCACCGTGATCATCACTACAGATATCACGATCAACAATACCGTTGATCTCAACACATCCGTTACTCTCGTCGGCGATGATTCGGACAATCGCCACACCATCACGATCAACACGGCGGAGACTTTCTATGCTGACGTAAATGGCACAGAACTTGACATTGTCGTTCAGGACCTGGACGTTGACATCACCGATGACAACATGCCCTTCATCTTTCAATATGACTACTTTGCCACCCGCTCAAGTTCGCTGACTATCACGAACGTCTCAGTCACGGGTGGGCGTGGAGTTGTAAATATGCAGGGTGGAGGCGACCTCACGCTGAGTAACGTTGATGTGTCCAGTTTCTCAAACACTGCGGTGGATGCCACAGAAATCGGCAACATCCGCATCGACTCGCAGTCGAACATCCATGACGGCGACGACGGCGCCGTGAGCTTAAGTCTTCAGCTTTGCGATGGCTTCTACATGCTCGACAGCACAATCTCCAGCACACGCGATAGCCATGCCTGGATCTACCTGAACCCTGGGCGGAACGCCAGGTTCAAAGACTCTGATTTCACAGACCACACAATTTCCGATGTTGGCCTTGCGATCCTGGGCGGGTCCGTGACGCTGGACAACTTCACTTTTGCGGACAACGAGCGGATCGGCTCAAGAGGCAACGCCATGTTGCCCGACCCTTTGATCAACATGTATGCGGCGTCGAATGTGACAGTAAATGACTCGACCTTCACTCGCAACACCTCCGTATATGACAACAGGAACGACCTCATGTACGTGGAATTGTCGGGCACCTTCACAACTAGTGGGCAAACAACCTTCTCGAACAACGGCACAAGTGCCAAAGCCTTGAAGAGCGCCCTCTACGTGAAAAACTCCAATCCGGGTTTGGTGAATATCAGCGATGCCTCCTTCACCGACAACTATGTGGACGACGCGAGCCTGACCCTTGCGTTCACAACCGACGATGACCTCTCGGGAACTCTCGACGGGGCGTCATTCTCCGACAACGCGGGCGGAACGAATCCCGACCTTGTTCTTACCGCTCCCTCCACCAATTTCATCGTTTCCAACTCCGTATTCTCCTCCAGAAGTGCCCTAAACGTTGACGCCCTAGCTTCGCTGGGGTCGGGCAACACGTTCACCGACGAGGCCGCGCCAGCGGTTCCTGGATCTTCGTCGGAGGGATCGTCTTCGACTGGGACTGGGGCAAGCACCACGGCACCCAGCAACACATCCATCGCACCTGTCACCACGCCCACCTCCTCTGATGCTTCGCCGAGTCCCGTTGAGGCAGCGAAGCCCACTCCTGTCTTCGATCCAAAGGCGGTGACCAGTTCGGCGATGCGCCGCATGTCGCCTCGCGAGATGGCATCCATCTCGCCTCGGGATTTCGCCCAGATCCCCGCGCAGGCTTTCCGGGCCCTCACCCCACGTCACGTTCGATCGCTGACGACCGCTCAGATCAGGGCCATGCGACCAGCGCAGGTGAGCGCACTTCGGGTCACATCATTTTCAGCACTTACTCCCCCGCAAATGCGCTCGATTTCTCCGCGGACCGTCCAGGCAATCACCCCGAATCAGGTGCGCGTCCTGTCAACACAAGATGCTGCAGCACTCACCAAGAAACAACTAGCCGCCTTGCGGCCACGCCAGGTCACCGCGCTCACTCCTCGAGCCGCCAAAGGACTGAGCACCCAACAGATCGAACAGCTCCCTACCTCGGCACAGGGTGACTTCACACCCTCGACGTATCGAACACTCACCTGGCTTCAACAACGAGCACTCAGACAGAACGCACGCACCCGCTAAGCACGGTCAACAACAATTATGAGGAGTTAATATGGCAACACCGGCAGTTCCTACCACCAGAGCACAGCGACGCGCGAGTGGACGTGCAGGTGCACGTCGCAAGCCGGTGATTGCGGGCAGTCTGCTCACCTTGGGTGGACTGTTCGGCACCTACCTGGGGTACATCCGGCCACCCGCCGCATTCGCTGTCACAGGTTGCCCGGCAGTATCCACTGAATTCAATGGCATAGCCGACGTAGGATTGACGGTTTCCGCGACACTGGAGGCGAGGATTCTAGAAGCCGGTGATGGTGGAACTGTCTGCATCACGAGCGGTTTCACGATGAATGCCAACATCACGATCGACTCATCCATCACGTTGATTGGCAATAACTCCGTGACTTACCCGACCATCATCGGAACTGGTTTCGATATCATCGTCGATCTCGATGGAGCTGGCGCATCTGTCACCGTTAAGTACTTAGAGCTTGAC
>JAFMCH010000056.1 GCA_017857875.1 Actinomycetota bacterium
GAAGCACGTCACCGACTGCCCACACCATGCAGCGTGCCGCCTGGATCGGCCCCGGCGAATGCTTCGACGATAGGACACGACCGGTGTCGCCCGACCCGCGAGCGACCGCCGCCAACACGTGACCGGTCAGGAACTCGTTGTCCCGCTTGTATTGCACCTGCCGAGCCAGGATCGCCCGTTCCACTCCCGGCAGGTAGGACCGCAGCTCCCGCGTCCCCACCTGTGTCACCACCCGCGGGTCACCCGGGTAATGCACCGCCAGGTCCGGCGGTAGCAGCACCGATATCGGGTTCAGGGAACCGATCCACCGCCACGCGTCCGTGACGTCCCGCGCGTAATACGACCACACCGCGACTTTCCCGTTGTCGCGTCGCCACGCCGCCACCACTGCGCCACGTGGCCACCAGTTGACTCAGCTCGGCATTTCGTGAACGGATGTCGCGGGACGTGCCAATGGCATATCCCGGTCTTCGATAGTTTGGAAATCTACTTCCAGTAATCATTGGCCGCAGCGATCGTCGCGAACTCTATTGCGACGGTCTGGCCGACAGCGATCAACATCGTCGGATCGGTCGCATAGGTCACTCTCTGGCGAGCGCGCTCATCTGCGTCAGGCTGGGTCGCCTTGATGATCATTCGAGCCAGCTTTATGGCAAGTTGTCGCCCCTCCTCAGGCGTCTGCGTTTGGAGCGTACCGCCAGGAATCAATTCAACTTCTGCCATGACCTGTCTCCACTCTGCTCTAGGGGTGCCGTTCGATTGGCAAACTCTCCCGCAACCGCGCGGTTCAATCAAGTGCGGGCTCCCTTTGCGAGAACTCACCGAGTGGTCCTCCGCGCCGTTGGCTTCAGCGTGAGGAGTTTGAGGAAAAGGGCACGAAAGTTGGACTTCCTCTATAGTCTGGCCGCGTCGGCGGTCACCCCTTGTCCCGCCTCTAGAGGAGGTACGAATGAGCCTTTCACTGGATCTTGATGCAGTCCTTGATGGCGTCGTCGACAGTGACCCTCGTGTCCCAGGAGTCGTCGCTATGGTCTCGGACCGGGCCGACAATATTTATGAAGGTGCGCGGGGTGTTCGTGACCTCGACACGGGTGTGCCAATGACCACCGACTCGGTCTTTGCAATCTTTTCGACGACCAAGGCGATCACGGGCACCTGCGTGATGCAGTGTGTTGAAGAGGGTCTGCTGGATCTCGATGCGCCCGCGAAAAAATACGCGCCTGAGATCGGAAAGCTCCAGGTTCTCGACGGATTTGACGGCGACGGGAATCCCGTGTTACGTCCGCCGAAGCGCGACATCACGACCCGCATGCTAATGCTGCATACGGCTGGCTTTGGCTATGACTTTTTCAATGAAAAGTACAATCGCATGGCCGAGAACCATGGACAGCCGAGCGTCATAACAGCCTCCCGAGCCTCGATTGAAACGCCTCTACTATTCGACCCTGGTGACATGTGGGAGTACGGAACGAATCTTGACTGGGCGGGCCAGGTCGTGGAGGGAGTCCGAGGCAAGCGCCTTGGAGAAGTGATGCAGGAGCGGGTCTTTGAACCCCTCGGCATGGTCGATATTGGCTTTGTGATGTCACCTTCCATGGCGGAGAGGCGGGCGACCATGCACCTGCGCAACGCGGATGGATCGCTCACTCCTCAGCCTGACCTGATCCTCACCCAGGAGCCTGAGGTCCACATGGGCGGCCACGGTCTGTACGCAACCGTCGGCGACTACATGAAGTTCATTCGAATGTGGCTTAATGACGGCGCCGGCCCTCACGGGCGTGTCCTGAAGAAGGAGACCGTCGAGGCTGCCGTCCGAAGCGGTCTGGAGGATCACCAGCGGGTCGTCATGCTGCCGGGTGTTATCCCGTGGCTGTCCAACGACGCCGAGTTCTTCCCAGGTCTACCGAAGTCGTGGTCCTACACCTTTATGATCAATGACGAAGAGGCCCCCACGGGGCGCCCAGCCGGCTCCATCGGCTGGGCCGGACTGGCGAATCTCTACTACTGGATTGATCGCTCCAATGGGTTTGGCGGATTTTGGGCCACGCAGATCCTCCCCTTTGCGGACGGGGTTTCCTTCACCGGGTTCATGGACATGGAGACGACTACATATCAAGCAAAAACCGCGATAGGAGTTGCCTGAGGGTCGTGGGGCAGCGTGGGTGATCGTGTCGCCATTACTAGCGTTGGGGTTGGACTTCGGACGCATGGATTGTTTCCCCGCCGCGTCCCAGTCACCCACGCGCCACCGGGCGACTATGCCCACGGGAGTCGCAGGGCCTTGACGGCGGCTACTTCACTTTGACCGAGTCGGACCACGCGGAGTAAGCAATCGTTCCCTGTGCGCCCGAGCCCGACTGGTACCACAAGGCGACCCGGAACTCGGTGTTTCCTGAGCGCAGCCTCTTGATCTTGCAGGAGTAGTTCGTCGACAGCGGCTTGCCGCGCAGGCATTTGATGTTCACCTCGAAGGACATGGGTTTGGTGCACTGGCCATTCGACGTGAGGATCTGGAAGTACAGCGAGTACCCCGCCGGCCAAACCTCATTTGCCGAGGTCCACGACACTTTTTCCTTGCCCTTAATGGCACCGAAGCTCGCTGCGCTCACGTTAGTCGCGGCTGTCGGAGTGGGATAGGACGCATTGACCGAGCCCGGTGAGCAGCTCCTGGTGGCCTGAGGATGACGTGGAGTTCAACCTCTCCGAGGCGGTCCGGCACTTGATCAACCAGCGACTCGAAGAGGTGTTTGAGAACGCCGCCTCTGACTCGCCTTCGGGGGACGAAGTTGCAGACAGGCTCTCGGACCTTATTGACCTCCACCTTGAGCGGCGACTATGGATTGAGCCGGACGCGGAAGGCCGGGACCCTGGGGACCATTCTGGGGACCATTAGCTCCCGGACGTGACGTCACGTCGAGCCATCCGTCAGCACGGACCGCGAGACAGAGTGAGTCGACGAGCACGGAAGCGAGACTCGAGGACACGACGGAGAACCTCGCGGAACGAGCGCTTACGACTGGGGGTCAAGGGGTCGCAGGTTCAAATCCTGTCAGCCCGACAGATGTTTCACCACGTCAGAGGCCCGATTCCGGGTTCCCGGGGCGGGTCGCGTTGCGGGCTGACCCCCAATCTGGCCCCCAATCGGGTCACACACCTGTACGGGGAACAACGGCCGCGTCCGATCGTCGAAGCATTCACCGAGGCCGATTCAGGCGACACGCTGCATGGTGTGGGCGGTCGGTGACGTATCGCGGCCACGGGCCACCGATATCGGGTTCAGGGAACCGATCCACCGCCACGCGTCCGCAACGTCCCGCGCGCAATGCGACCACAACGCCACCTTCCCGTTCTCGCGTCGCCACGCGGCCATCACCGTCACCTGGCCATCAGCTACTGCCGACAGCAGTCCGCCGGCGAGGGCAGCCGCTGAGATGATCGATAGGGGAGTCAGACCGAGGGTAGTTCGTGGCATAGACCCACCGCTTCCTGGACGATCGACGAAGGCATTTGACTCCGGGTCCGGTTCGTAGGTCGGTCCATCCCACGCGGCATCTAAACCGGAGAGCCAGGAGAAGTCCAGAACGTACGAACCGTCGGCTACGTTCACCATCGCCATGAGCGCTCTATGGCGACATCACGATCCAGTTGATTGCTCAGCGTGAAGATGAGTCGGGGCTTGCGCCCGTGAGGGATGCAGTGCTTCTGCGGTCCCAATCGCGCATCACAAAAGTGTAACGATAAATGTCGCACAAGTATCTAATAAAGATTTGTTACTTCGCTTTTATGTCTCATTCCTTAACAAGTGTGAGCACGTGGCGATCGTAAGGCAAGAAATGCTTATCTCTCGCAGGTACTTTGGGCGGTGGAGTAAAGGCTCTGCACGAAAGCAACGGAGGAGAGACATTCATATGCGAGGTCTTGGTATCAAGATTGCGGCGCTAGCTGGAGTATCCGCGCTAGCACTGGCCGCTTGTTCTAGCGACGACGGCGGTGGGGATGCATCACCCACGGCTAACGGTGACGCCATCGTGTCCCAGTACCCATTGACTGGCATTTCTGTCGCCGTGGGGTCGAAAGACTTTGACGAGCAACTGATTCTCGGTCAGATGATGGTGCAGGCATTTGAGGCTGCTGGAGCAGATGTTGACGACAAGGTGAATCTCGGAGGCACCAGCGTTGCGCGCCAGGCGCTGGAGTCCGGCGATATCGATGTCTACATGGAGTACAACGGCACTGGTTGGACCGTCCACCTTGGTCAAGAAGATCCAAGTTTCGACTCAGTCGAACTCACGACTGGGGTGCGCGAGTTGGATCTTGAGGAAAATGGCATCGTCTGGATTGGTCGTTCACCGTTCAACAACACGTACGGGTTCGCATCAAGCCCTGAGGTGACCGAAGCGAACGGAGGACCGTTCACGCTCCAGACAATGATGGAGTACGTGCGTGACAACCCCGATGCGATCGTATGCATGGAGTCGGAGTTCCCCGACCGCCCCGACGGTTTGATCTTGACCGAAGAAGCGACCGGAATTGAACTGCCGCAAAATCAACAGCAGATCCTCGACACCGGCGTGATTTACACCGAGACAGCAAATAATGTGTGCACATTCGGCGAGGTCTTCACCACGGATGGTCGTATTCCGGCCCTCAACCTCACTTTGGTGGAAGATCCGGGCGTCAACATCCTCTACAACGTGTCGGCCACGATGCGCCAGGAGAAGTTCAACGAAGCTCCGGAGTCCTTCCAAGGTATTACCGACGCTATCTTGGCCCCCCTTGACAACGCCACGATGGCGAGCCTTAACGCTCAGGTGTCTGCTGAGGGTCAAGAGCCCGCAGATGTCGCTCGCGAGTACCTAGTGAACCAGGGCATCATCGGCGGGTAGTTTCGCCGATCAGCCTCTCGTTAGCCACAGAGTGGTGAGAACGCACGCTGTCGTGTGCACCCCAACCACTCTGTGGCTCAACGATTCACGTATGACTCGATCGTTGCGATCTAAGGCAACCTTGATACGTCGGGAGCAGTGTGGACGGCATCATTAGTTGGTGGGAGTACGTCTCTACGCGCTGGGATATCGTTGGCGCGACGGTTTTCGAGACGCTTACCTATGTGGTCTTGGTGACGGTTGCGGCCGGAACGTTGGCTGTCGTGGTGGGCGTCGCAACTCGGCATCGTCCCTTCGCCAAGGAACTGTCCCTGGCGGTTGCCTCGGTGTTCCTGACCATTCCGTCGTTGGCGTTGTTTACGATCTTCATTCCGATCGTTGGGCTCGGATTTGCTCCATCATTCATCGCCCTTTTCCTATACGCGATCCTTCCCATCTTGCGCAATACATCAGCGGGTCTGGACTCGGTCGATCCGAGCGTGTTGGAGTCGGCGCGAGGCATGGGGCTCACAAAGACACAGGTGCTTGTGCACATTCAACTGCCGCTCGCCTGGCCGGTGATGCTCGCGGGCATCCGCGTTGCCGCATTGCTCACAGTAGGTATTTCCGCGATTGCAACCCTGGTAGCCGGCGGTGGTTTGGGTGACTTCATCAAGAGTGGATTGGCTCGGTTACCGCTACCGAACTCGCTTGAGGCCATCTGGACCGGCGTCTTGCTGTCCCTTGCTCTTGCCTTCAGCATCGATGTTCTCCTGCGCCTGCTTGGGCGCATCACGACCCCGGCAGGACTGCGCTAATGCAGCGAAACCACGACATTGAGGACAGGTCATGACTGAGCCCCTAATCGAACTCATCAATGTGACGAAAACCTACCCGGGCGTCGATGAGCCGGCTGTTCGTTCCCTGAATCTCAAGGTCGAGCCTGGCGAGATACTGGTGCTCGTCGGCCCGTCTGGGTGTGGGAAGAGCACGACGTTGCGCCTGATTAACCGCATGATCGAACCCACATCGGGCAAAATTATTTACGAGGGCGAGGATGTCACAAAGGGGGACCCCAATGAGTTACGTCGACGAATGGGCTACGTAATTCAGCAGGTGGGTCTCTTCCCTCATCGCACGATCGCCGAGAACATCGCGACAGTTCCCAAGCTGCTGAAGTGGCCTAAAGCCAAAGTGCGCGAACGTGTTGATGAATTGCTTGAACTTGTTTCCATGGACCCTTCTCTTTATCGAGATCGATATCCCAATGAGCTGTCCGGTGGGCAGGCCCAACGGGTAGGCGTCGCTCGCGCTCTCGGTGCGGACCCAGATGTTTTGTTGATGGACGAGCCATTCGGCGCGATTGATCCGATCACGCGCGATCGACTCCAAAACGAGTTTTTACGACTGCAGGGGGAGTTGAAGAAGACCATTGTCTTCGTGACCCATGACATTGACGAAGCAGTCAAAATGGGTGATCGCATCGCCATTCTTCGCGATCAAAGTGAGATTGCACAACTCGACCGCCCGGAAACCATTCTGACTGAGCCCGCCGATGATTTCGTCGAGAATTTCTTGGGGTCTGGTGCCATTTTGAAGACGCTCACTCTTCGCCGGGTCCGAGATATCGACCTAGATCCGATGGTCACCTTGAAGCAGCCGGTGCACCGCGGTGATGCACTCGCAGCAATGAGTGAGGCCAACACGACCACAGCAGTTCTGCTGGACGATCACGATCATCCGTTGCGATGGATCGATGAGCGGGCTTTGAACTCAACCCGTGGATCTCTAGAAGTCAGTGGGCGCCCTATTGCCGTTCAATTGCAGCCTGAAGACACCTTGCAAGATGCACTGTCGTCGATGCTGCAGTCATCAGCGGGCATGTCGGTGGTCGTCGACGGTCGCGGCCGCTACCTCGGCTGTTGCACTATCGAAAGCCTGGCAGGCCTGCTGCTTCCACAAAGCAACGGAATAGCATCGCCATGAGCGCTATAACCATCACGAGGGCGCCTACGCGTAAACGTCGGACGCTCGCCGCCTGGACGTCTGATCAACTCGACCTCATCGTCACGCCCGCGTTGGCGATCGCCTTGATGGTCATGTTGGTCACCGTGTGGACCTATTCGACCTTTGATCCGACCACTGAACGTATTTTGGAGCCGGACCAATTGGCGCGCCAAATGTGGCAGCAGCTCCTCTTGGCCTTCTTCTCCACCGTTGCCGTTGTCGTCATTGCAGTTCCCGTAGGCATCATCGTCACTCGTGGCGGCGCACCACGACTGAAAAACTCAATGGTGAGCATCTTGGGTCTCGGGCAGGCGATTCCCGCCTACGGGCTCATTGTGCTTTTCTTTGTGTGGCTGGGCCAAGGAGCATTAACGGTTATCTTCGCGCTGGCTACGTTCGCCTTGTTGCCGGTGCTGCGCAACACGATCGTTGGTCTCGAGCAGGTAGATACGTCGGTGATTGAAGCAGGTCGAGGCATGGGCATGACCGGTCTTCAATCTCTCACCAAGATTGAGTTGCCACTCGCGGTGCCGGTGATCATCGCTGGTATTCGAACGGCCACCGTCATTAACGTGGGTATGGCATCGCTGGCATTTTTGATCGGCGGCGGCGGCTTGGGCGAAACCATCAACGCGGGCTTGAAATTGAATCGACCAACGGCAATCTTTATTGGAGCCGTTCTCGTCGCCCTCCTCGCGCTGGTGTTCGATTTCATCGGCGGTCTCGCTCAACGGTACCTGCGACCACACGGCGTTTAGTGATTACATTGCTTCCTTTTGAGTTCGGGCTGCTTCGCATTCAAGGATGCTGATGTTGCTGGCTTCCTTCACCGTGTCCCATTCCGCGGGCGTTAAGGCAGTCACTACAGATTGGCCCGCGGCTTCAGCGGCCAGCACGGCATCCGCGGCCGTTGAGATTACGTCCATTGCCTCAGCGAGAGAAGCCCATCGCATGTCAAGATCTGCAGCGCGCTGAGCGACATCAGCACGGGCGCTGGCCGCTGCAGCATTGCGGGCCAGGTCTTCGTTGGTGGCGCGATCCAGACCCGACTCGGGCGCGCTTTGCTGCGGGTCAACCTCAGCGGAGCATGCGTTGAGTGCCTTCGTCAAGGCAAGACTGGACTCACCTGATGAGCATCCGGCCAGCAATATGAGGCCGGCGAACAAAATCGGAGTTACGTGTCCGGTCACGTGTGTAGAGTCCCATAGAAGTCGAGTGTTCACATAGGCAGCAAGGGGAGCGACATGGGTGGCAGCCGTGCCGAGCGTGGCCAAAACAACCGCCCAGAGCGGCTGCCTAAGAAGTTCTATGAGAAAACCCTCTACCGACTGCAAGCCGAGCTGGTGGAAATGCAGGAGTGGGTCAAGACAAGTGGTGCACGAGTAGTGGTCGTATTCGAAGGTCGTGACGCTGCTGGCAAAGGCTCAACGATAAAGCGCGTCACCGAATACCTCAATCCCAGAACGGCTCGGATTGTGGCATTGCCTACGCCAACAGACAGACAGAAAACCGAATGGTACTTCCAGCGCTACGTCGAAAACCTTCCCGCAGCGGGCGAGATCACGTTGTTCGACCGATCCTGGTACAACCGAGCGGGTGTTGAGCGCGTGATGGGATTTGCGACGCCCGACGAGTACCAGCGGTTCTTGCATCAGGCACCTATCTTCGAGCGATTGCTGGTGGAGGACGGTATTTTCTTGCGCAAGTACTGGTTCAGTGTGAGCAACACTGAGCAGGAGCGCCGTTTCCGGTCGCGATTGAATGATCCGATGCGACAGTGGAAATTATCGCCAATGGATCTAGAGTCGTTGGTGAAGTGGGAGGAATACTCTCGAGCCAAGGACGAAATGATGGTGCACACCGACATACCGGAAGCCCATTGGTTTGAGGTTGAGGCAGACGATAAGCGCAAGGCCCGAGTCAACATGATTCATCATTTATTGTCGACGATTCCCTACGAATCGGTGTCTCGACCGAAACTTATTTTGCCTAAGCGGCCACCCGGCAATGGGTATCAGCGTCCACCGCGCGCCTTATCTCATCATGTACCTGATTACGCAACGAGTTTATTGCGAGAACGAGAAGCTAAAAAACGCCGTTAACCCACCGGAATCACGACGCAATTACGACGTCAAATCGGTGACAGATGCGTTGCCTTGAGCCGCATCAAGGCTGTTGCGTGTGGGCTGCCATTGACCATTGATGAGGGCACCAATCAGCATGACGTAACTGGCGACGTAGAGAACCAGCATGACTACGACCGTGCCGGCAAGTGCGCCGTACACGGCTTGATAACGCGTCGTGAGTCCCAGAGCAAAACTCAAAGCGACGTAGACCACCAACAATCCGACGGCCGCGAAGACGGCACCGGGAAATAGGCGTAGGTGAGGCCCACCCCTCCCGATGCCGTATCGGAAGAGCCCGAGCATCACCAGTAGCAGTAAGCCGAAGGCCGATAGCGCAAGGGTGATGAAACCGATCGGTCGCCAATACCCGGGAAGGTTCGTGAGCAATGAAGAACCGATTGCTACCCCTAGGGCAACAGTTGCGAGGAAGAGGATGAGTAGGTAGCTTCCGCCAAAGGCGCGCAACCGAGCCACCAAATAGTTGCGGGGAGGCAGGGCATAGGCCAGCCGAATACCTCGAGACAGGTTGTAGATGCCAGATGACGTGGACCATGCCGATACGGACAGGGAGATGATTAGGGCCCAGGAAACCGCCGACGGTGTGTTTTGAGCTGACCGTTGGACCTGTTCGAGGACTGCCGCGCCAAATGACCCGGGGCTGAGTTTATTGACCTCGTCGATCAGGCTGTCTAGTTGTGTGGGGTCCAAGATGATGCCCAACAGCGCCAGGGTGGCAATGAGAGCCGGAAAGACGGCAATAATGAACCAGAAAGCAACTCCGGCAGCCGAGAGTCCGATCTGTGCTTGCCCTTGACGCGCGATTACTCGGCGAATCAGCGTGTAGGTGAACTCTAGGTACGGGTGATGTTGTGCGTAAGCATGAACTCGCTCGCCGATGTTGAGCTGTCGCCACGGGCTTTTCATCGCGATAGCGCCTTTCCGACGTGGCGAGCCATCACTCGAGCCGCAATCGGCGTGGGATGGAGAAGATCATCGATTCGCGTTCCGGGCAGGGCGTACCAGGGCCGAGTGCTGCAGAGCGAGTGTCGGTCAATGCGGCGCGGCCAGTCCACAAAACGAGCACCCGAACTGATTGCCACGGCCCGAAGCGTCCGATCGAGTTGGCGCTGGAGGGCATTGATGGATGCAACTCGAGCCGGTGTCATTAAGGACTCGCATTGCCGGGGGTTACCCAACAGTCGGGGATAGCCAAGCACCACGATGTCGGCGTCGCGGCTGCGCTGCTTGATCGTGGCTATCTGATGCCGCAGATCGGTCGCTATCGATGGCACTTGGGATTGCCCGCGAGAAACTTGCTCGAGGCAGGCCCGTTCGCTGGCAATGAAACAGGCTCCTGCGATGGTGAGAAAGCCAATGTCATTGCCCCCGACCTGGATCAAAATCAGACCCGAATTTTGAGGGATGGCCGCCATCGACCGATCAGTGTGCGCCGTCGTCGCTCCCGGACAGGTCAGATCAACGAGTGCGGCGCCGTTTCTTTGGGCGAGCAAGGCCGGCATGGAGTTACGCGAACGACGACATCCATTTACCTCGTCATAGTCACCGGCACCGATTCCTGCGAGGAAGGAATCTCCCACGGCAACGATGGGTCTGAGTTTGGGTTGATCTCGGTACTGATCGGTGGCCTGGGCGGATACGCCGTCCGACAAAGCCCCTGCCAGCACGGCACCGACAACCACGGCCGTGATCGCGGTGACAGCGTTGTTGAACATGCCTGCCACGGTAGAAGTCCTTGGGGGGCGGATCATAGATTCAGCGCCCGATGTGTGGATGCGACTTTGTGATGAGGTAGCGCAAGAGCAGCGCTGAATCAGCTTGAATGATGTGCGCAAGTTCCAGCGGCATTGACGCACCGGGCAAAGGTATATCGGCCAGTAGACCCAGCGCACCCCCACCAACCAGGACGGGTGCAATCGTGATGTCCAGCTCATTTACACAGTGATCAGAAATCAACTGGTTCAGCAGCGTGGGTCCTCCCTCACAGTGGATGCGAGGGAGGTTTCGCTCGTTAAGTGCTGCCATCATGGCCGCGGAGTCCACCCGTTCCTCACCGCAGATCACGATTTCGGCGACCTCGGCCAATTCATCCCGACGTCGATGCGGAGCCTTACGCGTGGTCAACACCAGCGTTCGTGCGGTCAGTGAACCATCTGTGTTTTCTGGTTGGTCGAAAAGGCGATCCCCGGGATCGAGATTGAGTTGGCCACTGACCACAGCGAGTCGAACCGCATCAGGGCCGCTGCCATCACTAGCCGCGACCGGACCGTAGTTCTCGGAACGTGCCGTCTGCGCGCCCACCAAAACGACGTCTGCCGTAGCGCGCAATCGAAGAAAAACATCTTTGTCGGCGGCCGGTGATATTTGTCCACTGAGGCCGTCGCCCCCTTGAGAGCGACCATCAACGGTCGTCACCATGTTGGCGCGCACCCAGGTACCGGTTTCCGGCCACGGGTAAAGACCGTCAATGACTGAGAATCGGTCGGTGTCGGGGACGTCAGTAACTACAGGGAACACCACACGCATGTGCCTATCGTGACATGCGTAGCATTCAGCGTGTGGTCGACAGACTCATTGATCGCGACCCCCAGGTCAGCACCGAAGACCTCCTGGCGCAATTGGTGCCTCCTCCCACATTCGCCGAAGTGTCCTTCGATTCATACGTACCCGATCCGGAACAGCCTTCTCAGGCCGCTGCAGTAGCAGCGCTGCGGGCATTTGCCAATCGACGGGCCACCATTGGCGGTAAATCGGTGTCGCGCCGACGTTGGCGGCGAGGGGCACTTCCGCCGGAGGATCGCGCGGGTGTCTACCTCGATGGGGGATTCGGCGTCGGAAAAACCCATCTGCTGGCATCGCTGTGGCACGAGTGGACCCCGCCGGCCGCGTTTGGGACATTTGTCGAGTACACACATCTGGTCGGTGCCTTGGGATTTGCGCAAGCGGTCGAACAATTATCGACCTATCGGCTGATCTGCATTGACGAGTTCGAACTTGACGATCCGGGCGACACCGTCTTGATGTCCACCTTGCTTGGTCGATTGGCAGATGCCGGAGTATCGCTGGCAGCTACGTCAAATACCTTGCCCGATCGGTTGGGTGAGGGGCGCTTCGCCGCTGAGGATTTTCTCCGTGAGATACAGCGTTTATCCGGGCGTTTCGACGTAGTTCGTATCAATGGCGAGGATTACCGTCACCGCGATCTACCCCAGGCACCGCAACCTTTCACCGATGAACAGGTGCTTGCGGCAGCGACTGCTGGCGCTAGGGGAGTGACATTGGATCGGTTCAGCGACGTTCAACAGCACCTCGCCAAAATCCATCCCTCGCGTTACGGTGCGCTAGTGGCCGGTATTCCGGCGGTGCACCTGCTGGGAGTTCGGACGCTAACCGATCAGGTGCAGGCACTTCGGACAGTCGTACTTATCGATCGGCTCTACGATCGCGGAGTCCCGGTTGTAGCCAGCGGTGATCCACTAGACCGCCTCTTCAGCGAAACCATGCTCGCCGGTGGATACCGAAAGAAATACCGCCGGGCCCTGTCACGGTTGATGGTCTTGGCCAATTCGGCGAAGTGATGGGCGTTTCGTGACGCAGCACCCACGCTGACACCTGACATAGTCGCCTTATGGAGGTCAGTGGAATTCTCAGCGGGCTCGCGGTAGGTATTGTCATCGGGTCTCTTGGTCGACTACTAGCGCCGACCATGCAACCCATTGGCTGCATCTTGACAATCCTGATCGGAATTGTAGGCGCGCTCTTGGGTGCAGCATTGGGGACGGCGTTGGACTGGGGCTTTTGGGCCACCTTCGTCATTCAAATCATCATTGCGGTGATCTTGGTGTCCATTGTGGCTGCCCTGAGTCGTGCACGCCAGCCGTAGCGACTAATCAATAGGTTGATCACCCATTGTTGCTGCCATCATTGACTTGATGGTGTGTAAACGATTTTCAGCCTGATCAAACACGATGCTTGAGGTTGACTCGAAGACATCGTGAGTAACCTCGACTCCGTCGTGCAACTGAAACTGCTCGCGTACCCTTTTCCCGACGGCGGTGGTGGAGTCGTGATAAGCAGGCAGGCAGTGCATGAACTTCGCCGATGAGGGGGCCATCGCCATCAAGTCAGCGTCGACGCGGTAAGGCAGCAACTGTTCGACACGGCTGGCCCAGACTGCTTCGGGTTCACCCATCGAGACCCACACATCGGTCATGACGAACATTGCCCCGGGCACTGCTTCCTGCGGGTTTTCGGTCAAAGTGATGCGTGCTCCGGAGTGCTCTGCGCGTTCGGCGGCCAGAGCACGGACCTGCTCGGTAGGCCATAGATCCTGTGGTGCGCAGATACGAACATCGGAGCCCATGATGGCGCCCATGACGAGCAGCGAGTTACCCATATTGTTCCGGGCATCACCGAGATAGACGTAGGAGTGGCGCGTGGCGTCGGGGGGTCGATGCTCATCCATGGTGAGAAAGTCCGCGAGCATCTGACTGGGATGCCATTCATCGGTCAGGCCATTGAGCACCGGCACGTCAGCGAACTTGGCGAGCTGATCAATGGTTTGCTGCGAGTGGCCGCGGAACTCAATACCGTCATACATGCGCGAAAGAACGCGTGCCGTGTCGGCGGCCGACTCCTTATGGCCGATATGAGAACCGCTGGGATCGATGTAGGTCGCCGTTGCGCCCAGGTGCGCTGAGGCGACCTCGAACGCGCAGCGGGTTCGAGTTGAGGCCTTCTCGAAGATGAGGGCGATTGTCTTGCCCTCAAGAATCCGGTGTGGGGTACCCGTACGCCGATCGTTCTTAAGTGATGCGGCAAGTTGAATCAGAGCCGTGAGTTCGGCCGCACTGAGGTCGGCCTCGCGCAGAATGTCGCGTCCCCGTAGATCTACGGTCATGACGAACCTTTCTCGTGTGTGGGCGATACAGGAATCGAACCTGTGACCTCTTCCATGTCAAGGAAGCGCGC
>JAFMCH010000057.1 GCA_017857875.1 Actinomycetota bacterium
AAGCCGCGTGCGTCGAGGTGACCTGCTGCGGCAGGCGCCGGACATCGTGTGTGCCTTCGCGGACATGTCTGCTGCCCATTCTTACACCGACGAACGTCGGCAAATGGGTGAACGCGATCTGTTTGTTGCGGCCGGGTCAGCCGGAGTGCAAAACTTCATGATCCGCCTGGCGGCTGACGGCCTTGGTTCAGCCTGGGTGTCGTCGAGCATGTTCTGCCCAAACACGATCCGTGAATATTTTGGCCTACCCACGTCATGGTTGCCGCTGGGCATCGTCGCCATCGGCTGGCCCAAAGATGAACCCTTTGATCGGCAACCGGCAGAAACTATTCCACTGCAACGACTTTAGTCTGGCTTTAGTCAATCTGGCTGTCGGGAGCAATAACCGCACCCGGTTCGATCCGTGCGCCGCTCGTCACCACGGTGCGCGCTCCAATGATGGCACCATCGCCGATGACCGCTTGGGTCACCACCGCTCCTGATTCGATGCGCACGCCCACCCCGATTGCTGATTTGGTCACTCGTGCACCCGCACCGATATGCACACCCGACATCACCACGCTGGCGTCCACAATCGCACCTGACTCCACCACGACGCCGGCATCTAGCGCCGTGCCCCCGCGAACCACGGCAGAAGAATCAACACTTGCGACATCGACGATCAGCGACTGAGCTCCCGCAGTTGTCTGGGCTCCGGGTGCGCGACCGGTGACCAGGTCGACCGAACCTTGCACATAGTCAGCCGGTGTGCCCAGATCAAGCCAATACGAGTCGTCCACCACGCCGCGCACGAGCGCATCCATGCGCAGAAGTTCAGGGAAGGTTTCACGTTCTACCGACACCGGTCGATCTGGTGCGATGAGGTCAATGATGCTGCGCCGGAACACATAGCAACCCGCATTGATCTGATCGGTGACGATCTGATCATCCGACTCGGGCTTTTCCAGAAAGGCCTGCACGCGACCGGCGTCATCTGTGGGGACGAGCCCGTAGCGGCGCGGATCGCTGACACGGGTGAGGTGCAAGGTGACGGCGGCGCCGGTCCTGACGTGCTCATCCACCAATCCAGCAATGTCAAGCCCATTGATGATGTCACCGTTGAACACCACGATGGGGTCGTCCGGTCCGGCTGTCAGCATCGTGGCTGCGTTGCGGATCGCACCTGCCGTGCCCAGCGGGGTGGTTTCATGGGCATAGGCAATGTCGACACCGAAGGGTTCACCGGAACCGAATCGCTCCGAAAATACCTCAGCCCGGTAGGCAGTACCCAAGACGACTCGATCAACACCAGCGGCTCGCGCACGACGTAACTGATGCTCGGTGATGGGTTGACCGGCAACCGGAAGCATCGGCTTGGGTGTGGTGAGCGTGAGTGGGCGCAGCCGAGTGCCAGCCCCACCAACCAGCAAGATTGCCTGTGTCACGAGTCAAACTGTGTCACGCGTACGCCCGCGCACGAGGGGTGGCCTCGGTCAATTCTGCTAATTCAGCCGCGGGTCCCGCGGGCAGTGCACCCACCAGCCGACCGTTCCCGGTTGACGGGCGACCAGGATCGCCCACTGCTGGGCCACCGGCAGTTCGAAAAGGTCAACACTGGGGTCGGTGGGGTCGACGACGACCCAGGAGCCCTCATCGAGTTCCCCCTGCAACTGTGCGGGAGCCCAACCGGCGTAGCCGGCAAACACGCGCATGGCGTCAACGTGCACAGCCATCAGGTCAGGATCGGCATCAAGATCAATCAGCCCGATCCCGACACCTATTCCGCCACTCACGCGACGAAATCCGGCGGGCTCAGCCTCGCCACGCACCGCCGCGAGGGCCAGCGCACTATCCATCCCGACCGGCCCACCGGAGAAGACCACCTGCTCGCCGCTGACTACCGATCGCCACTGGGGCAGCACCTCGCTCACCGCCAGTGTCGACGGCTGATTCAGCACAACACCCAGCGACCCGGATTCATCGTGCTCCACCAGCAAAATCACCGCGTGCTCGAACGGGTCACCTAGGGACGGCGCGGCGAGCAGCAATTGACCGGGATAAGGCACGTAGACATCGTGGCCTACTCCGAGCCGAATAAGATACCCTGGGGGGTATACAGCGTGCGGGCGTTCGCGTCACCGCACCTGAACCGATGACCAACAGCTAGGAGACTCCGTGACCACCGTCGCACTCACCGAGAGCACCTTCAGTGACACCCTCACCCAAAACAGCATCGTGCTCGTTGATTTCTGGGCCTCATGGTGTGGGCCCTGTCGCACCTTCGCGCCGGTCTTCGAGTCCGTCAGTGAAGTCAATCCCGACATCGTGTTTGGCAAGGTCGACACCGAAGCCCAGCCAGATCTGGCCAGTGCCTTCTCGATCAGTTCCATTCCCACATTAATGGCCATCCGCGACGGTGTTGTGCTGTACTCACAAGCCGGCGCCTTGCCCGAGCAGGCGCTCACTCAACTCGTAGACGCGGTGCGCGGAGTCGACATGGACGAGGTGCGTGCCAGCATCGCAGCTGAGCAGGATGGCCAGACCGCCGAGTAACAAGCCACAGTCCACACGCATCAACCGAACGGATGAGGTAAGCCAAACCATTCGGCTGATACCGCTGGGCGAGACACCCGGGCATTGTTGAGTTATGCCTCAGCAACCACTCGCCCAGGTCCCTGACGACGCCGTATGGCACTGGCAAGAACACGGCACATGCCGTACTGCCGACCCGGCCCTATTCTTCCATCCGCAAAACGAACGCGGCTCCACTCGACGCAAGCGCGACGACGCGGCTAAAACCATCTGCGGCGGTTGTCCGGTGCGGGTGGAGTGCGCCGACTATGCCATCCGCGCCCGCGAACCCTACGGGGTGTGGGGCGGTATGACAGAGGAGGAGCGAGACAAGGTCTACGCGATGATTGACCGTCGTGTGGGTGGCGCCAAGGCTTATCCGCGCGAGCGAGGAGCCGGAGCGCTCCTAGCGGCCGAAGCCATCGAAGAGGCCCTCAACGGACGCGACAGTGCGCCCGCATTTGCCGCTAGCGCCTAGGCGCTGCCCAAACGGGTCCGTAGCCGGGCCAGTTCATCCCACAGTGCGTCGGGCACGCGACCGTCGAACTGGCCGTAGTACTCCTCGGTAAGGTCGCACTCGGCCAGCCAGGTGTCAGGGTGAACGGCGAAGAGATCGGCCATCTCGGCCTCGGTGATGTCGAGTCCGCTGATATCGATCTCACCAGGCGCTGGCAATGCACCGACCGGTGAATCAACAGCTTCAGCTTCGCCTTCGATGCGGCGAATGATCCACTCCAAGACTCGGGCGTTATCACCAAATCCGGGCCAGATGTACCGACCCTGCGCATCCTTACGGAACCAATTCACCTGGTAGACCTTCGGCAATTTATCGGCCGAGGTGAAGGTGCCGATCTTCAACCAGTGGTTCCAGTATTCGGCCATGTTGTAGCCGCAGAAGGGCAACATGGCGAACGGGTCGCGGCGCAGGGCTCCAACAGCACCCTCGGCCGCAGCCGTCACCTCACTGGACACTGAAGACCCCATGAATACTCCATGGACCCAATCCCGGGACTCGGTCACCAACGGCACATTGGTGGCGCGCCGTCCACCGAACAAGATCGCATCAATGGGCACACCGGCTGGGTCTTCCCAGTTCGGGGCGATCGACGGGCATTGAGATGCCGGGGCCGTGAAGCGGGCATTGGGGTGCGACGAGGGCTCATCGGACGCGGGTGTCCAATCGCGGCCCTTCCAGTCGATCAAATGGGCCGGCGGCTCCTCGGTCAGGCCCTCCCACCAGATGTCACCGTCGTCGGTGAGCGCGACATTGGTGAAGATGCAGTTGCCGGTGAGGGTGCGCACGGCATTGGCGTTGGTGTGCATGCCGGTACCGGGGGCGACACCAAAGAAACCGTTCTCCGGGTTAATCGCGTACAGCCGACCGTCTTCACCGAACCGCATCCAAGCGATGTCGTCACCGACGGTCTCGACAGTCCAGCCCGGGGTCGAGGGCTCCAGCATCGCCAGATTCGTCTTGCCGCAGGCAGACGGAAATGCGGCCGTGATGTGGCGAACATCGCCTGAGGGTGCAGTGAGCCTCAAGATCAACATATGTTCGGCCATCCAGCCCTCATCACGTGCCATGGCAGACGCGATGCGCAAAGCGAAACACTTCTTGCCCAGCAGGGCGTTACCGCCATAGCCCGAGCCGAAGGACCAAATTTCGCGCGTCTCCGGGAAATGCGAGATGTACTTAATGTCATTACACGGCCATGTGACATCGGGGCGGTCGGTTCCGTTTGCATCGCGAAGTGGATAACCGACCGAATGCAGGGCCGGCACGAAATCACCATGCTCGCCGATCTCGGCCAACGCGGCTGTACCCATTCGCGTCATGATGCGCATGTTTACGACTACATACGGGGAGTCAGTGATTTCAACACCCAATTGAGCGATGTGGGAACCCAACGGCCCCATCGAGAACGGAATGACGTACATCGTGCGACCGCGCATGCACCCATCGAAAAGCGATGTCATCACGGCTTTCATTTCACCGGGGTCCATCCAATTGTTCGTCGGACCAGCATCTACTTCATCGCGTGAGCAAATAAAGGTACGGCTTTCCACGCGGGCAACATCGCTGGGATCTGAGCGAGCCAAAAACGAATTCGGGCGCAACTGCGGGTTGAGTCGAATAAACGTGCCTGCTTCGACCATCTCACCGGTCAGGCGCTCCCACTCTTCCTGCGACCCATCAGACCACTCAATGGCGTCAGGTTTCGTGAGTTCGGCTACCTCCTCAACCCATTCCAGCAGCTTCTTATTCTTGGTGGGTGCATCGGCAAAGCCGGGGATGCTTGTTGCGGTCATTCGTGGTCTCCTCATCGCATCGAAACGCCCAGTTTCGTACAGCACAGATGCACATCAAGATGAGCCCATCCATGGCGTGACCCTACTGTGCACCACGACAGCGCGCGAGGACACCGATGTAAGGGCTTTCAGGGGCAGATGTGATCAAGGGCACAGCAGAGGGAAATGCCTCTTTCAGCGCACAGCAGTCGGCCGGAAGCTACGCAGCCGCAGACTGTTGGCCACCACGAAGACACTCGAGAAGGCCATCGCGGCACCGGCCAGCAGTGGGTTGAGCAGTCCGACTGCGGCGAGCGGAATCATCGCCACGTTGTAGGCGAAGGCCCAAAATAGATTTCCTTTAATGATGCCCAGCGTGCGGCGAGATAGGCGAAGCGCGTCTACCGCGGCAAGGAGGTCATCGCGCACCAGGGTGATGTCACTGGCCTCGGTAGCCGCTGCTGTGCCACCGCCCATGGCGATGCCCAGATCAGCCAGGGCCAGTCCCGCTGCATCATTGACGCCGTCACCGACCATGGCAACAACCGCACCCTCATCTTGAAGTGCCTGCACTGCTTGAGCTTTCTGCTCCGGGAACACCTGTGAAATCACCGTGGTGATTCCCATCTGGGTCGCAATGGCCTCGGCCGTATTCGCGCGATCCCCGGTCAAGAGCACCGGAGTAAGCCCAAGGGCACGGAAACCATCAATCGCCTGAGCGCTGGTCGGGCGGGGGGTGTCGGCGACGGTAACGATGCCGCGAACGGCCCCGCCCCAGCCAACAGCGACCATCGTGTCGCCATGGTCTTTGCCGCGCATAAGTAACTCTTCGGCCTCTTGGGGCACATAGTCGGCGCCGAGCGCCGTCGCCACCCATTCCGGGCGCCCCACCGCGACCAATTGCCCATCAATGACCGCTTGAGCCCCGCGGCCACGATCACTCTTGAAATCCGATGGCTCACCGAGCACCGCACCGCTGTCGGTTGCAGCGGCACAAATGGCTCGGGCGATCGGATGCTCACTACCTGCCTCTACCTGCGCGGCGCGCAACAGTGCGTCCTCGGCCACATCATCATCGAGCCACACCGACACATCAATAACCGACATGTGCCCGGTCGTGATCGTGCCGGTCTTGTCCAACACGATCGTGGTCACTCGACGGGTGTCTTCCAGCACCTGCGGGCCCCGAATCAAAATGCCCATTTGGGCGCCGCGCCCGGTGCCCACGAGCAGTGCCGTGGGTGTTGCCAACCCCAGCGCACACGGGCAAGCAATGATCAGTACCGCAACGGCTGCGGTGAACGCCGCCTCAACATCCCCGCTACCGATTAGCCAGGCCGCCAATGTGACGGCCGAAATCAGGAAAACTATGGGCACGAATATTGCCGAAATGCGGTCGGCTAGCCGCTGAATCGGCGCCTTTCCGGCCTGAGCGTCAGACACCAGCCGCGCGATGTGCGCCAGTCGCGTATCGGCACCAACCCTGGTTGCCTCGATACGCAATAGTCCGTCGAGGTTGACCGTGGCGCCGGTTACCTCATCATGTGGCCCCACTTCTGTGGGAATCGACTCGCCGGTCAGCATGGAAGTATCGACCGCACTGTGCCCGGAGAGGACAACACCGTCGGTGGCAATGCGTTCGCCGGGTCGCACAATGATCTGGTCGCCAACCACCACCTGCGCAATCGGAAGCAGCACCTGCTCATCACCGCGCTGCACCGTCGCATTAGGTGCCGCCAGATCGGCCAGTGCCCGAAGTGCCGATGACGAGCGACGCTTTGCTCGCGCTTCAAACCAACGCCCGGCCAACAAGAAAACCGGCACCGCGGCGGCCACCTCGAGGTACAGATCAGGCGGGCCGCCGGTGGAGGTGTTGAACAGGCCATGGCTCATGCGGTAATCCGCGGCCCCGGCTCCGCCAAAGAACAGCGCCCAGGCACTCCACAGGTACGCCGCCAAGATACCCACGCTCACGAGCGTGTCCATGGTGGCAACACCGTGACGGGCATTGAGCGCGGCTGCATGGTGAAATGGCCATGCCGCCCAGCCAACGACCAGCGTCGTCAGCGCAAAGGCGATCCACTGCCAGCCAATGAACTGAGCTCCAGGGACCATCAGCAAGACCGCAACCGGGACTGCGAGGGCCGCAGAAATAATGAAACGTCGCCGCAGATCGGCTACTTCCGCCTCAGCGTCGACCTCGTCCCGTTTCGCGCTGGCGCCGTAGCCCGCCTTTTCCACCGTGGCAATCAGTTGCTCAAGACCAACGTCGGAGGAAATCGAAGCGTGCGCTGTCTCGGTGGCGAAGTTCACCGTCGCAGTGACCCCGGGCAACCGGTTGAGTTTCTTCTCCACCCGAGCCGCGCATGATGAGCAAGTCATCCCCGAGATGGCGAGATCAACGACGCTGGTCGTGGATTGATCCGTTGCGGTCATGACTATCGCCTCCAAGACATCACTGTAATCTGGCGCGCATGAGCCATTCACACGGCAAAGGCGTTTTGGGCGACATCAACCCGCTCGGTCGAGAACTGCGCCAAGTGATTCCCGACACCTACGCCGCGTTCGCAGGCTTACACAAAGCGGCCATGGGTGAGGGGACGCTGGCCACCAAAACCAAGGAACTCATCGCCTTGGCCATCGCCGTGGTAGAGCAGTGCGACGGTTGCATCGCCGCACATGCACGAGGTGCTGCCAAGGCAGGGGCGACAAAAGAGGAGGTCGCCGAGGCGATCGGCGTTACCTTTTTGATGGCGGGAGGGCCCGCCACCGTCTATGGACCTCGGGCCTACAGCGCGTTTTGTGAGTTCGCGGAGGACTAGCGCTCGTTGCCTGACCATCGTGCAGGTCGACGCCGTAGGGTGAGCCAGGTGACGATTCAGCAGCCGGGCCGCATCGCCCTGGTGGGCAGCGGCGAATATCTGCCCGTCATGCACGAGATCGAAGACTGGCTGCTCAGCGACAACGAGCGGGTGTACGTGCAGTTGGCTACTGCCGCGGCCCCCGAGGGCGATGGATCACTCCAGCGTTGGCACGACCTAGGCCGCGCCGCCGCGGCGCGTCTGGATGCTGAGCCCATCATTATCGACGTGCGCACCCGCGAGGACGCCTTCGAAGATCGTTGGGTCAATGCGATTAACCGAGCTGGTCTCATCTATCTTTCGGGCGGCAACCCAAGTCACCTTGCCGACACGCTTCGCGATACGCCTGTGTGGCAGGCAATCGTTGACACCTGGAGTCGGGGCGCTGGCCTCGGCGGTTGCAGTGCCGGGGCCATGGCTATGGCCGGGTACGTGCCAAATTTCAGACACCCTCGCTCTGGTGGAACCCAGGGTTTAGGTCTGCTACCTACCGCCCGAGTCTTACCGCACTTTGACCGATATACGCGTTGGATGCCCGACTTTTCGATGCGCCCGCTACTTGCCGAGGGCAGCACCGTGTTGGGCATTGACGAAGACACCGCACTCACTGCCGCCGCACCGAAGGTTGGTTCGGAGTGGGAGTTTTCCCCTCGTGGCCGCCAACAGGCCTACGAGATCACTCGCGGCGGCGCGATGCAGATTGATCGCATTGCTTTGCCGGTGTCGGCACCGATAGTTGAGCAATAATTCATGCTTCGCCTCTGGTCGGTCACTATTGCCCTATCACTGAGTGGGTTGCTGATACCGACAACGAGCCCGGCGCAAGCATCCGAGCAGGTCACGGCGTATTCCGCGCCGACTCATCGACAGGTTGTCACCGTTCGCGTTGACTCGGCCACCGCCACCTTCGGGCGATTAGAGACCTGGCGCTGGAGTGACAAAAAGGAGAGCTACGTCAGGGTGCACAAACCCGTGCGCGCGTATGTTGGATCAGCAGGGGTTGGTGAGGCCTCCGAGTATGTCTCGCGTACACCTGCCGGGATGTTCACGCTGACCGAAACCTTTGGAATACAGCCAAATATCGGCATCAGACTTCCCTATCAGCGCGTGGGTTACTCCTCCTGGTGGGTGAGCGATGTGAGTAGTCGGTTCTACAACACATATCGAACATGCAATCCGGGCTCGTCCTGTGGCTTTGATCAATCGAGGTCTGAACAACTCGGTGCCATCAGCCTCTATCAATATGCCGCGGTCATTGACTACAACCGGGACCCGATTCGATCAGGCGCCGGCTCTGCATTCTTTTTGCACGTCAGCGCCGGCGAACCCACCCAGGGCTGCGTGTCGATTCGCGAAGCCAAGCTCAAGCGCGTCCTGCGCTGGTTGTCACCTCATGCTGTCCCGGTTATCTCGATAGGCGTCGGAAATGAGGCTTACCGCCCGATCAGGTGAGGTCGCCGGACAGCGCATCGCTCAGCATCATGACTACGCGGTTGGCGAGCTACGCAACGATTCGCATGGGTCGACCAAGCGCATCGAGGGGAACCTTACCGGCGGGCAGTATCAGCGCACGACCCTCAGCCATGCGACTCGCCGACCACGCACAGGCCAATGCATCTAGGCCATCATCGCCGAAGGTCGGTTCGCCGAGGTCAGGCAGCCATCGCCGAAGTAGTTCAAGTCGCCGCTCACGTCCTGGAGGAGTCTTCTTCCGCTCATCCAACGCAAAACCCTGCATCAGGGCAAAGGCCACCTCCGGATGGCATTCCACCAATCCCTCGGTGTCCGCATGATCATCAACGGCTCGAATGCTGGTCAGCAGGTTCCATGTCTGTCTCGATAATGCCTTGCCTGACACCGCTTTGGCTGCGCGGCACGCAGCTTCATAGTCATCACTATGACCAAGTGCCACTCGCGGGGGTGCTGGGAACACGCGGGAAGTATGTGGGCTTAGTAGCTTTCGTGCCGCGATATCACACGCGCGTGGGCCATCGGCCAGGCCAATCGGCATATCGATGGCGACGCACAACGGCGGATCTCCATCAGGTTCCATGAAGGCCAAGGATTCGTGAAACTCCAGGCTCACCAACTGGGCGGCGTCAGTCACATCAACGGTGGCCACCACCCATCCACCCCGGCGACCATCAACACCCAGAACAGTCTGCATCTGGGCATCTTGACATGCCTGCACCGACGATCCGATCGGTCTAAGGTCTAAGTCTTGGCTAAGGGAGGGTCCATACCCATGAGCGCGAAGCAAGACCTGACTCTGCACTACCGCGCCTGCAACCTGTGTGAAGCCTCGTGCGGGCTGGAGATCTCCGTTGTCGATAACCGGGTGACGGCGATTCGTGGTGACGCCTCCGACCCGATCAGTCGCGGCTATGTGTGCCCTAAAGGCGTGGCAATGCAGGATCTACACAACGATCCTGATCGATTGCATCACCCGATTCGGCGGACGGATACCGGCTGGGAGGAGATCAGCTGGGATGATGCCCTCAACGAAGTGGGAAGCGCTCTCCTGGCTGCCAAGAGGGATCATGGCGCTGATGCCATCGGCTTCTACCTCGGTAACCCCATCACTCATGGGTGGGGGCCAATTCTTCTTATTCCGCAACTGTTGAGCGCCCTTGGTACACGCAATCGTTATTCGGCCGCCAGCGTGGACCAACAACCCCAGCATCTGCTGAGCTATCTGCTCTTCGGCTCGCCTCTTCTACTTCCTGTACCCGATATCGACCGCACCGACTTCTTGATGGTGGTCGGTGGCAACCCGCTTGTCTCCAACGGGTCCATCATGACCGCACCCAATGTGAAAAGACGTCTCGAGGGAATCCGCCATCGTGGGGGTCGAATCGTCGTTATTGACCCGCGACGAACACAAACAGCCCACGTCGCCGATCAGCATGTCTTCATTCGACCCGGCACCGATATCTATCTACTGGCGGCAATGGTGCATGTGCTGTTCGACGAAGGCCTCGTACGACCCGGGCGCGCGGCCAATTTCGTTGACGGGATGGACTCGATCGAGTCCATGGTGTCGCCGTTCACACCGGAGGCTGTTGCCGATATCACCGGTGTCGACGCCGCTACTGTTCGCCAATTGGCCCGGGAATTCGCTGCTGCTTCACGAGCCGCGATCTACGCCCGACTTGGTGTCTGCCAAACCGAGTTCGGAACCTCGGCCTATTGGCTCATCCATGTGCTCAATGTGCTCACGGGGCGACTTGATGAAATCGGTGGCTGGATGTTTGCCCAGCCCGCGTTCGACCTACCCAAGATCGGGGCCAAGACCACCGACCTGATCGGTTACGACCGTTGGCGTTCGAGAGTCCGGGGAATTCCTGAGGTGGCGGCTGAGTTTCCGAGCGTCACCCTCGCTGATGAAATCCTGACACCGGGCGAAGGACAAATCCGGGCCATGGTGCTGGTGGCGGGCAATCCGGTCTTGACCGTGCCCGACGGGCGCCGCATGGATGAAGCGTTGGCAGATCTGGATTTTTGCGTGTCTGTCGACTACTACATCAACGAATCAAATCGGCACGCGAACATCATTTTGCCGCCCACGGCAGTGCTAGAGCGTGAAGAGTTTGATGTCGTGTTTCCTGCCGTGAGCGTACGCAATCACGTGCGCTGGGGCCCCCAGGTGATCAAGCCGGCATCGGATGCAAAATCTGACGCACAGATACTGACCGATTTGCTCGAGCGCATCGACACCGCCCAGCTAGGCGCGCAGCGGGCACGATTGCTCGCGCGAGCGCGTCGAAAACTACTTCCCAAGAGACTCATCGACATCGCCTTGCGCATCGGGCCATGGGGACTGCGATCATCACGATCGCTGACGCTCAAGAAGGTGCAGAAGCATCCGCACGGGCTAGACCTTGGGCCCTTGCAGATGGTCTTGCCAGGGCGATTGATGACCAAGACCAAGCGCATCACCCTCAACCATCCGGTCGTCGTAGCCGACTGGCCCCGGGTTCTTACGGACTTTGCTAGGCGGGACAAAAACATCGATCTGCCACCTGATGCACAGTTTCTACTCATCGGCCGCCGACATCTACGCAGCAACAATTCATGGATGCACAACTCCTCAAGGCTCGTCAGCGGTACCAATCGTTACAGCCTGATGATGAATCCGGCCGACGCGCGGGAACTCGAACTCAGTGACGGTGATCAGGTCACGATCAGGTCGACGGTGGGAACCATTGCGGCGCCACTCGAGATCACCGATGAGGTCATGTCCGGCGTGGTGTGTCTGCCGCACGGGTGGGGCCACGGCACGCGCAGCAATGTGGGGTGGCGTCATGCCTCGGATCTACCGGGGGCGAGCCTCAATGACATCACCGATACGCAGCGTTTCGATCCGATAAGTGGCAACGCTGCTGTGACAGCACTGCCGGTGTCGGTGAGCCGAATCACCGCGACCTGAGAGTCACCGCGGCCTGCACTCACGACCACCGATCATCAGTGGCAGACTGCTGTCGTGGCCACAACACCTGAAGACACCGAATCGGCACCAACCGAGGCCGACGAGGCCAAGGAACGCTATCGCCAAGCCCTCGAGGCAAAGAAGGCCAAAGGAAACCAGGCCGGAAACAATGCGGGCCAGGATGTCAAGGGCGCCAAGGGTAGTTCATCGCGGGTGGGCGGCCAGCGTGAATTCCGCCGCAAGAGCGGCTAGAACCCACGCTGGCAGCCATCCGCGGGTATCCCAACCCACGATGTCTTTGCCACAGACAACTAGCTGATGGGCTGCCACAAACTGAGCGCGTAGATCCAGTTTGGGTCTCCGTTGCCCGTATGTGACTGAACGGCGCGGTATTCCGTGCCGTTGAACGTCACACGGTCACCCTTGGTGTAACTACCCTTGAGCTGCCAGGCAGACACTGACGGTGCGGGTGTCGGTGCGGGTGTCGGTGTAGGCATAGGCATTGGTGCTGTGGCCACTACCGGTTCCCACAAACTGCGGGCGGTGATCCAACTGGGGTCCCCGACACCCGTGTGTGTCTGCACAGCCACGTAGGTCACCGAGTTGAAGGTCACTTGATCACCCTTGATGTAGCGGGCTTTCGCGTTCCATGTTCCGGTGTCTGCAGGCGGTGCGCTGCGCGTCACAACGGTGTAGGCATCACTGGGACGCGATTCAACGCCGGCCGCAGAACCCGTCGTCGGCGTAGCCGTCACCACGTAGGTGTAGGACGTGTTGGGCAGTAGGCCTGCGTCCATCACGCGACCAGCGGTGGTCGTCTGCACTACCTGGCCGTTGCGATAGACCTTGTAGGTGACTGCTCCGTCCGCGTTGATCGGTGCCCACATTAGGTCCACTGACGTCGAGGTTGTCCCCATCGTGTGCACATTGGTGGGCACAGCCGGAGCATCAACGGACTCCTCAAGTGGTTCCGGCTGCTCAATCGGTGGTTGGGGCGAAGGTGGTACCACCGCGCCACCCTCGCCCGTCACGTTCACATCAATAACGTCATAGAACGCATTAACCGTGTCGGCGATGTCCCACACCGCGAGAATGATGTGATACCCGGTGCGATCAGCAGGCACATCGATCACGTGGTCGGGATTCGTGTTCGCCTTGCTGCCATCGTGTTGCACGGTCGTAAGCAATTCCAGATCGGAGCGATCAAGTTGGTCATTGGGATTCCAGCCCGGCTTCGTCATGTAGTAATGCCACTTGTCGGTGGAATGCGGAGCCGTGTAGGTCCAATCGATCAATAGTGGACCGGATGGAATATCGGTTTTGCTCCAACGTGTCGATGACTGCTCATCAAGTGTGCCGCCAAAAAGCCCGCCAGCCGAGGCAATCTGACCGTCCGCCGGACCCCCGGCAGGAAAACCTTTTTGTCCCTCAAGGCTCTGCGGCTCGTATTGCACACCACCACAGTTGACATTGGCTCCGGTCTTGCACAGATAGGCTCGTGATTCGGGACCATTTACGTATCCGTGCGCGAGCGCGGGGCTCGCAATCACCAGCGGTGCCGCGGCAAATGATGCAATTACGGCGGATGACAATAATTTTTTGCGATGCTTCACGCTTGCTCCTTTGTAGGCGAGTTCGGGGCCCCTCGTCCAGGTCGATCATTCGACCTGCACCCCTAGGACGCATGC
>JAFMCH010000058.1 GCA_017857875.1 Actinomycetota bacterium
GGGGCCAAAAGCTGTCCATCTGGGGATCTGGCTGCGGATCACTGCATTTCGCGCACCAATGATCGGGTAGTCAGGCACAACCTCGAGACCAGCCGCAAAACCATTGGCCCACAGCACACCCACGCTGTCGAAACTGACACTCCAAGATAGTTGCGTTCGCTGCCCCGCCACGGTTTGCCAAGCTGTGGCGGTAGTGATGACGCCATCGCTGCTGGTCTCCCACTCCACGTCAACGCCATCAGCCTCATTCGCACCGACCCCAAGATTTGCGAGTATCTGCTCGGCTTCCAGCTGTGCTTGATCTTCGCTCATGGCGGGAACCACCGTTGGGTCCTCGCAGGTGCCCTCCGCACATGCCCAGGGGTCACGCGAGGAGTCACTGAATGACCAGTTCACTAGGTTGTCGGCGTTGACCCAGATCTGTGGGCCTGCTCCGCTCATGTCGCCGATAACGACCGCACCGTCTTGGTCACGGGGCTGGCCGTTGACCGCGAAGAGGCTGGCAAGCTGACGGGCGAGTTCGGTGGTATCAATGTCGCGACCATTGAGCCGGTAGCCGTCAGCGATGCCGGATTGATTGACCAAATCCGTTGCGGGCTGCAAGGTAATCGACAGGCCCGGCCAGATACTCAGTCGTTCTGCATCGGCCATGTCTACTCCTGGGGCGTTGCCCACCGTGGGGAGACTCTGGGGCGCATCGAGGCCCGTGGCAGTCACGTCAGAGTCCGTACTGCCGATAAAGAGCGCGCCGGCCAGGGTGCCGACGGCAAGAAGTGATACGGCGGCGGCGGTAGAACCGGCGACCCACCAGGAGCGCCGACCGCGAAGTTCCACCACGTTTGCGTGATTAGAAACCGATTCTGCGGGCTCACCCGGGAAGATCTGCGCGTCCACGTGTGCGCGCAAAGCGGCCATGTTCGGGTCGGCAGATGTGACGGCAGGGTCTGCAGCACGAAGTTCATCGTCAATATTCATGGTACCTAGGTGTATGTCGCGAACCTGGGCATCCCTTCACCTACAGGCTGAGATCTTCCTCGAGCGCGCCTTGCTGCACTGACATTCGCATCGGATCCATCCGGAGTACCCCCGGAGGGGAGGCAAGGTACTCAGGAAGTTCCTCCATCAACATTGCAAATCCGCTGGTCGATCGATGGTCAACGAGGGCTTGATCATCACGAAATACCTCATACAGCCATACGATGTCTTCATCATCTGGATCCACATGAACAATGAAAATCTCGGTTCCTGGCTCGGCCCCGAGACCATCGGTATACCGGTGCACCACATCAAGCAGTCCGGGCCGCTGCCCAGTTTCGGCCTGCAAACGCACGAGCATGCCCTGTCGACCGGGCAGTAATGCTTGCGTGGGTTGATCGCTCACGTGACCACTGTACGTCGGGGCGGCTGGGTCGCGCCCAACGGCGCAATCAGCCCCTCGGTGGCTAACCACTCAGCCGTTCGCAGTCGTCCCTCATGCAGGTCGATGCGTGGCTGCCAACCCAAGGATCGAATTCGATCGATGCAAAACGTGCCGCGACGACGTAGGTATCGAATGGATTGACGATCGAGGTCCAGGGCTGTTGATAGCCGGTGCGGCAATGCCCAGCCGAGTACGCCGACAGCCGGCTCGGCCACCCAGCCGGGTAGCGATGGATGCCACTGCGTGCCCACCTTGTTGGCAAGCCAGCCGAAGTAGTCGCCCGACAGGGTGCGTTCACCATCGGTGACGATCACCGGTACCCCGCTCATGCGGTCACCGGCGGCGACCACCGCGGCGATCGCATCAATCAAATTGTCGATGTAGAGGTGGTTAATGACCGACTTTCGTGGGTCCACGTAAAGAAACGTCCTGCTGCGCATGTGTTCAACCGGCCGCACTACCCAGGGCACACTTCCCGGGCCATAAACATCGCCAGGGCGCACGATATGCACGGCGAAAGTGCCCGGTTCATCGAGCCCACGCAATTGGTATTCACTATTGATCTTCGACCAGCAGTAAGGATTGTTGGCCGGGTTGAAGGCTGCGCCTTCGTCACTGCCGTCAGGGTAGGTGAAGCCGTGCACCATCACGCTGGACAGATGCACAAAACTGCGTGCACCGGCCGCCCGTGCGGCCAGCGCCACTCGTCGTGGTGCCAATGCATTGAGTTCGTGAAACTGCGTCCAGTCGCCCGACTCAGCAACCAAAGCTGCGGTGTGCACCACCAGGCTTGCACCCGCCACGAGCGAGGCGATTGCCGCATCATCGGTAACGCTGCCAGTTATCGCGGTGATGCCGTCGGGCTGTGATACACCGGGGCGATCCAATCCGCGTACCTGCCAACCGGCTGCCAGATAATGTCGCGCCGCAGCCGCACCAATGAAGCCACCCGAGCCCGTGATGGCCACGATCCCGGTCATGTGAAGGGTGATCGATCATCAAGCTGTAGTGAGGCACGGCCAGCTGTTCGCCAAATGCGGGCCACGGTATCTGCATCCTCAGGCGTCACCAGATTGCCCATGACTCGAAGCGCGAGCGTCATCAGCATCTGCGATCGCATGCCGATAGGTCCAAATGTTGGCAGGAAGCCGGGAACGGTAATCAGGCCTGCCAGCCGGCGCGCAATCGAAAATGCTTTGCCGTACCGCTCGCGGAGCAGATGTGGCCATAAATCCGTGATGTCATATGAACTACCGTGACTGGCAAACACCTGCGCGGCAAGGTGTCCGGTTTCCAGCCCGTAGTCGATGCCCTCACCATTGAGCGGATTTACGCACCCGGCCGAGTCGCCAACGAGCAACCAGTTTGCGCCGGCCACATTGCTCACGGCTCCACCCATGGGCAGTAGGGCCGACCAAGGTGCACGAAGATCACCGTCAAGATGCCATGGGTCTCGCTGTGAATCGGTGTAGTACACAAGAAGTTGTCGCAGGTTGATGTCAGCCGGTCGCTTCGCGGTAGCTAGCGTCCCCACGCCGATGTTTACCTGTCCGTTTCCCAGCGGAAAGATCCACCCGTACCCCGATAGCAGTGCATCATCGGTTCCGCGAAGTTCCAGGTGCGAGGAGATCCACTTGTCGTCGCTACGCCTGGAGTCGATGTAGGCGCGCGCCGCAACTCCGTAGGCGGTGTCTCGGTGCCAGGTGCGACCCAAGCGTCGACCTAACTGCGAACGTGCGCCGTCAGCAACGACGAGGCGTCGGCAGGTGATCGTTTGTTTCCCAGATGGCGTGGACACGATAACCCCGCTCACGCGGTCCCCGTCCATCGCCACGTCAACCGCACGCAGCCCTTCGCGCGCCTTAGCCCCGCTGTCAAGAGCGACGCAGCGAATGCGGTCATCAAGTTCGAGACGGGGTACGGCACTGCCATGATCGGGCAGCGATCCACCAGGCCAGGGCAGATAAAGCTCCTGGCCGAAACCAGCGGCGCGCAGCCCACGATTGGTGGGCTGATCGGACAGCCATGAGGTCAAGCCAAGGGCTTGCAGTTCAGCCACGGCGCGCGGAGTGAGCCCATCACCGCACGGCTTGTCGCGTGGAAACGACTCGGCGTCTATCAGCAGGGTGTCTAGACCAGCCCGCGCACTCCATGCCGCTGTGGCCGAGCCAGCCGGACCGGCGCCAACAACGAGCACATCGGTATCGGTCACCGCCCTATCGTGCCCGCCAATGCTCACTCTCGCGAGCGCGGGTGAGCGGTCACGGTGATCCAGGTGGCTTCCGCGTGGGCCAACAACTCGCCGGTATCGGTGTACAACGCGGTCGTCGTGTACACCTTGCGTCCGCTGGCGCCCTCTCGGTGCCCGACCACGACGTAGGTGGCATCGGCGTCAGCGGACAGGTCGGGTGATGTGAGAACACGCACGGTCATGCGCCCCAGCAGCATCGGTTGATTGATCAAGTCGGTTGTCCATGCACCAGGGCAATCCAATGCGCCCCAGACCGAGGCGACAACCTGCTGGGGTGGCAATGGTGGACTCGTACGGCCGGGTCGCCAGGTGCAGGCAACCGTGTCGGGACGACCCTGAACCGGGCCCGGCTTGAGTCCAAATCCGTCAGGACGCTCGACCCCACACACCAGGCATTGGCCGTAGTTGTCATTGGCCTGTACCGGCGAGGCGGCTTCGGCAGCCATCGCTGCGCGCACATCGACCGCCGCCGGCACCGGATAGGTAAATTCCCCTGTTGCTACCTCAGCCAGCACGGTGTCTTCGAGGGTGAGCGTTTCACCGTCGTAATCGAAATCTGTTTCCAGCGGAATCGGCTTGCGTAAGGTAACCATCGGCGGTTCATGGGTCGTGTTCGCTGCCAGAAGTCCACCGATCCAGCCGCCGTTGGCAAATCCGATAGGCCCGGAAAAACGGGCCGAAACGTTGATCACGGCGGCAGCCTACGCGTAGGTGAACATTGCGTGACGCACCTTCCCTCAGCCCAGACCGGCGCCTAGCATTTCGGTCGTGTCCACATCCGGCCCTGCGGTTGAACCGGCTTCACTGCCCTCCATCGGGAAGTCCATCGATGGTGCACGCTTCAGCAAGATGCATCGGCGGTTCTGGTTTCTGGCCGGCCTGGGCATCATGCTCGACGGATTCGACTTCTTCATCATCGGTGTGGCCAATCCGCTCATCAAAGAAGACCTGGGGGCATCCGCCTGGCAAACCGGCCTGGTGTCGGCGGCTGCGATTGTCGGGGCGATCTTTGGTGCCGCCGTTTTGGGACCCCTTGGCGACAAGATTGGTCGGCGTCGGATCTTTAAGTATGACCTCATCATGTTTGTCGTATTCAGCGTCGCATCGATGCTGGCCCCGGAGTTATGGTCACTGATCGCCGCGCGCTTCCTACTTGGGATTGCCATTGGCCTTGATTACCCGATCGCCGCGGCCTACTTGGCCGAGATATTGCCCAAGCAAAACCGCGGTCGCTGGCTGGTGTCTGCATTCTCACTGCAGGCCGTTGGCATGCTTCTGGGCGCCGCGGTGGGCGTGGCGGTGCTGTTGCTGCTGCCGTATGAAACCTCGTGGAGGTGGATGCTGGGTTTCGGTATCGTGCCGGCCCTACTGATCATCTGGTTGCGCCGCTCTGTGCCCGAGAGCCCACGGTGGCTGGCCCAAAACGGCCACGAGGCGGAGGCCATCGCGGTGACCGAAGCCCTGGTGGGCCACCCCGTGCGTGTGAGCAAGAAAGATCGAGAAAAGGTTGAGCAGCCGTCAGAGGGCATCCAGGCGCTCTTTCAGCCCCAACTGTTCCGGAAAGACCTGCGTCGACGCACCATCTTTACCTCACTACCGTGGTTTTTGATGGACATCGCCACCTATGGCGTTGGCATCTTCACTCCCACGTTGCTCGCGGCCCTCGTGCTTGCTGGGCCGGATGCATCCTTTATCGCCGACGATATTGCTTCAACCGAGAGCACAGCCTTACTCGACATCTTTCTTGTGCTCGGATTTTTGAGTGCGATTTTCCTGGTTGAAAAAATAGGTCGAATACCACTGCAACTCATAGGTTTTGCGATGATGAGCGTTGGCCTTGTGGTACTGGCGACGGCCTCGTCATTGCCCGGTGCGGGCAATGAGAATCTGGCCCTGGTGTTTATCGGCTTCGCGGTTTTCAACTTCTTCATGAACGCGGGGCCGAATGCCACGACGTATGCGCTTCCAGCGGAGGTGTTTCCCTCGGAGGTACGGGCCGCCGGTCACGGATTCGCGGCGGGTGCTGCCAAACTCGGTGCAGCGATTGGCGTGTTTTTCTTTCCGATCCTGCTCGACGAAATCGGCCAGGCTGCGCTTCTGTTTGGCCTGGCCGGCATCTCAATTATTGCGCTCGTGGTTACCTGGGTGTTTCGCATTGAAACTAAAGGAAAGGGACTGGATGAACTGTCCGGTCGACGCATTAGTGCGCTGTCAGCACGCCCGTCTCCTCCCTAAGCCAGCCAGCGATCGCCTCGACCTGACCGGTGAGCGCTCGACTCGCGACATCACAATCGGGGAGCAACCCGTCGAAGCCATGAACGGTGCCGGGTATATCCGCAATGCACACTTCGACTCCGGCTTGGTGCAGTCGGTGGCTGTACGCGATCGCTTGGGAGCGCAGCACATCGTGCTCGGCAATCACCACATGAGCCGGCGCAACGTCGGCGAGATTGTCCTGGGTTGCTGGAATGACATAGGGCCACAACGGATCACTCGTTTGTGGGGAATCGCCAAGGTAGTGCTGCCACATGTGGTGCGCGGCACTGGATGTCCACGTGGGTGACCACACCTGATCGATGACGTGGTGATCAAGGGCGGGGCAACTGAGCACCTGCCCCGCCAGCGTGATGTCGTTATCGCGGGCCCATAGTGCAGTACCGGCAACTAGGCACCCACCTGCTGAACTCCCGTGTAGGGCGATACGCCGATGCGATAGGCCCCGCACAACCTTGATCACATCGTGAAGGGCGGCAGGAGCGCGGTGTTCGGGAGCAAGTCGATAGTCGACACTCACCGTGGTGATGCCGTGGTGGAGTGCGAGGGGAACGGCGATTCGTTCGGCGCCTAAGGCACTGCCCACGATGAAGCCGCCGCCGTGTGCGGCGACTACAACGCAATCGGCGCGGGATTGAGCACGAGACTGCCAGGTTGTGACGGGAACGCCGCCGATCGTGCTGTGAGTCACCTCAACCGTGTCGGGTGTGCACCGTGGTCCGGGGCCGCCGGTCTCACGCATGTAGTCATCTGCCATGCGCCGAACGGCCTCGATGTCGGCAACATCGACGTCGGCGGGGGGAGTGGTGCCCAGCCAGTGGGCGATCTGGGGATCAAGAGCCGGTGGCACAGGGCCAATCGTGTCAGGCGGCGATGGCGACGTCGGCGCGAGTGGGCTGATAGGTCCAGCGCGACAGTGCACACGACACGCGCTCGAAGGCACGCAACCGAGCGACCTCAGGCTGGGTGTCATCGAGCATGACGTCGATCAGCACCGGAGAGATACCGGCGCTGCCGGCGGCGGAAGCTAACGCGCCCAAATCAGCTCGGTTAAGGGTGATGCCGGACTCAGCCACGCGTTGACCGAGGCCCTGCAAGGCGAGACGGGTGAGGGTGCGCATCGATTTCTCCTTCGGCGATGAATCAGGTTGATCACGATTTTTCTTGCGTGAATCCACGATAAATCACACATAGTGATAATGCATAACGATAAATTCTGATGTTTAACATCAGTATTTGTTATAGTTCTGATGTGACGGATGTGGAAATACGACATTTAGCGGCGCTTCGGGCGGTGGCCGAGGAAGGCACGTTTACCGATGCCGCGATTCGCCTGGGGTACTCCCAGGCCGCGGTCAGCCAGCAGATTGCCGGTCTAGAGAAAGCATTGGGCCAGGCCGTGTTTGATCGACCCGGCGGCCCGCGTCCGGTGACCCTCACCCCGGTGGGTCGCTTGTGTCTCAGGCACGCGGAGGTGATTGCCGATCGACTCGATCAACTGCACGCCGATATTGATGCCCTGCAGGCGGGCCTGGGCGGGCGTCTGGCTTGTGGCACCTTTCAAAGTGTTTCGGTAGAGCTACTGCCCACGATCGTGGGGCGCATCTTGACCCAAACCCCCGATTTGCAGGTGCGGGTGGACGAGGCTGACGAAAACGAACCATTGATGGCCTCTCTCATCGCAGGTGATCTTGATGTGGTCTTTCTGGCCGGACCGGTCGTTGAGCCGCGGATCGAGATCATCGAGCTTGGCGATGATCCCTTCGTTGCGGTGCTGGCGATCGATGATCACACGCGCGACATGAAGACGTACAACCCCGCGTGGCTTAATGGCGTGGGCATCATTGGCGAGAACGGTGGCAGTGCACAGATCATGATTGAAGACGGACTCAGATCGCTGGGCGTGGCTGTTCACTATGTGTTTCGTACCAACGATAATGGCGCCATGCAGGCGATGGCGCGAAGTGGTCTGGCGCCGGCGATCATGCCGTTGCTCGCCGTTGATCAATCAGATAAGCAGGTTCGAGTGCTTCCGCTGGCTCCGGCGATTCCCCCACGTCAAATTGTGTTGGGCCTGCCCCGACAAGGTCTGCGCACGCCAGCCGCCACTCGGTTCGCCCAAATCGCTGTTGAGGTCGGTCGTAGCCGACTAAGCGGGCAGGGGGCTATCTCCGTATGAATGTGCTTGTCCGTAACGCGCCCCGGCGAATGCTCCGGCGGGCATGAGTTGGCTGAGTTGCGCCTCCTGGTCAACCGTCAGATGGACTTGGCTGGCACCGAGGTTGTCACGCAGGAATTCCAGGCGCTTCGTGCCCGGAATCGGGATGACGTCTGATCCCTGAGCCAATAGCCATGCCAGCGCCAACTGACCTGGGGTGCAACCGACATCGGCGGCGAATCGCTTGAGTTGCTCGAGCAATTCGCCGTTGCTGGCGATTGCGTCAGCGGCAAAACGCGGCATGGACTGGCGCATGTCGGTCCCGGCGAAGGAATCAGGAGTTGTCACCGCTCCTGTGAGAAAGCCCCGCCCCAGTGGGCTGTAGGGCACGAGGCTGATGCCGAGCTCGCGAGCTACCGAGAGCACCTCGGCTTCAATATCTCGGGTCCACAGTGACCACTCGCTTTGCAGCGCTGCAATCGGATGTACTGCGGTTGCCCGGCGCAGTGATTCGGCACTCGCCTCCGATAACCCCAGGGCGCGGACTTTGCCCTCGGTCACCAGTTCAGCCATGGCGCCGACTGTGTCTTCAATCGGCACGCGGGAATCGACTCGATGCTGGTAGTACAGGTCGATGTAATCGGTGCCAAGGCGTTCCAAGCTGCCCTCGCACGACTTACGCACTGAAGCTGGTTCGCCGCCACCTGTGCTTTGGGTTGAGAAGCCAAACTTGGTCGCGATCACGACCTGCGAGCGCACCGATGCCAGCGCGGCACCCACCAGCTGTTCGTTGTGGCCATCGCCGTACACCTCTGCGGTGTCGAAGAATGTGATTCCACCATCGACGGCGGCGTGGATGACCTGGGTGCTGACCGCGTCGTCGGCGGGTCCGTAGGCCGTCGACATGCCAAAGCAGCCCAGGCCCTGCTCGCTGACGTGAATTCCTGAGCCGCCCAACAGGCGCTGTGGCAGTTGCTTGCCGGTCGTCACGTCATTCATTCCATTTCTTAAAGGCGAATACATACACGTAAACGACAGCTAATGCCGGGCCGCCGAGCAGCATGAGGAAGGGAACGATGCCGCCGACTCCGTCGCCGATGTAGCGCACTGCTGCGATAGCGATGGCAAGACCGACCACGATGGCCACGGCCGACAGTAGGTACTTCTGCGGGGCCCGAGAAGACCAGGGCGTGAGGTTTTCGGGGATGCTCATGGCCTGATGATGTCAGCGTGGAGCTAAAACGGAAACTCATTCTCCTCGACCGGCGCAGATTCGGCAATGATCAGGGTGGCCGCCTGCTGCGCGGTGGCCATTTCTAGGTCGAAGGCGTTGTTTCCGGCCTGATAGTCATCGCACCACGCCGATACAGGACATGACCCACACCAGTACCCCAAAGACGCGGTGGGTTCGGTGTAAAGCAGCCGGTCGACCGCATTCGCAATAGAGGCCCGCGCAATGAGAACAATCTCGGCGTCTTGTGCATCGAACCGACGCAGATGGGCCCCGGATTCGGCGAGAAACTCGATTTCTACCGTCGATGCTGAGCGCGGTCGGTGAACTAATGGTGGGTGGGCGGCTAGTGGGTAGTAGCCATCGGCGAGTAGGCAAATGGTGAGGGCCACCTGCGGATATCGATGCAGCAGATCACGATCAGTGTGCTCGGACACGTCTTGGAGCACGGTTTTCGTTTCGCGAACGACTGTGGCGTCGTCGCGGCTAAAGACGAGGTCTGCCCGAGTCGAGACAACCACGTCAACATCGGTGTCCCAGGCGGTCATCGTGACTTCAGGAATGGCCGTTTCCGCGGTGATGTCGGTGAGCGGACAAATGCCGGCATGGGCGAGTAAAAATGGGCGCAAGCCGCGGTAGGTCGCTAGATCCCACCCGAGCTGCTCGGCGATCGGATCGAGCTGATCGGGTAGCAAAGTGTCAACAGAGCAGGGTTCTCGTTGTCCGTGAGCGAGTTCAAGCCACGAATGAACATGGATACCCCGCAGCATGGCTGGCGAAGTGGTGCCCTCCAGGTGTGGAAGTCCGAGGGTGCGGCTGAGGTAGACACGCTTGGTACACACATTTGCCTGGTGAAGGTCGCCGGGGCTAAACGAGCGCGGCCAACTTGACGCACCCATCACGCCGAGCACTCCGGGCATGCGCGCGATGCCTTGGCATTCGGGCCGAGCCTTGCACGACACACAACCGGTACCCGGCTCGTAATTGCCACCGGCCAAGACCGAAAGAGCACCGGGCACATGCGCATCGAACCAGGCGTCGGCCTGCTCAATACTCCCCGCGAAGCGCAGCGCTGTGGACGAGTCAAGAACCCCGATTTCTCGCACCACTACCTGCGACCCTTCGCGCGGTTGCGCTGGTGAAGCAGCGCGGGGTTCCCACCACGGGGTTCCGTCTTGGATGGCTATGGGTGCTGCGCCGATACGGGCATAGACCCCGATGGAGGCGCTACTTCGGGTGCGCTCATCCACGCGAGTCTGACCCAGCACGTGATACTCGCGCAGTTGTGAATCACGTGAGATATGCAAGAGCCCCCAGCCGTACCACTCGAGGAGTTGCGGCTCGGTGTCGATGCCGATGAACTCGCGCACCACCGTGTCAGGGGGTAGGGCACCGCTCGCTCGTAGTTCATCAAGGCATTGCAGGTAGCCATCGACCCCGGCCTCAACCGCAGCGCGGAACGGCTCGGTGACATCGCCGTTGGTGTCTGCGTAGGCAGCCTCGAGTGCATCATCTCTGCCCATGTTCCGCGACAGCATCGCAAAGAGCGCCGCATGAATAGTTCCAAGGGCAAAGCTTGCCTCGGGTGCGAATTCCCGTCGTATTGATGAGTCACGAACCGGACTGATCTGCGGTCTCGCCTTCATTGCGACCTGTTCAGCGCAGGTCCATTGGTCACCTTTGAGGTGAGCCGCGCTGATGCGAATGAACGTGGCGGAGTCGTTGGTAGGCCACGGCGGTGTCCAGAGTGGAATGATGGGTGAGGCGCTCACGATGTCGCCCCGTCCACACTGCCGTCGGGGTGAATACGACGTTGCCAAAGACCGTTCTGCCGCAAGATTTCGTCACTTTCGGGTGTGCCCGGCTCGGGTGCGCGCGATCGTTTAGCCGGACATGCCATGCGAAAGTCGCACCAATTACACAGTGGCCCGGTTCGGGCTTCCCAACGGTGATCGGTACTCATTGTGGCGCGTTCATCATCGGCGCGCGACAGATCGTCAACTGCTCGTTGCATAGCCGCGGGGTATACGGGGCGAGTGACCGCGCGCGGAGAAGTGAGGAAGAGTAGTTCTACCTCGGCGACAGGCTCACCGCATTCGGACATGGCTTTGGCGTAAAGCAATTGTTGTCGCCAATAACTCCACCAATACTTCGGTTTGGGTGCGCCAGTTTTATAGTCGGTGACTCGTAAACCCACGTCCGTGACCGCAACGCGATCGATATAGCCACGGAAAGCCAGGCCGTTGATGTCAGCTGACACCTCGCGCTCGATGCCATCGGGCGCGACGTCGACTGACTGTGGATCCTCTGTGTCCCAGTAGGCACCCATTGCTCGTCGGGCACCCTCGATGACGGCGGCCGAATCGATGGGCTGATCGGAGACCTGGGCCAGTGCGGTGGACACGGCCTGGTCGAGCAGGGGTTCGCCAGTAACGGGGGTGCGATCGGTGGTGGGTAGGGCCAGGAGTTCTTCGAGTGCGCCATGAACCGCTGTGCCGACCAGGAGTGGCACCGTCGTGGGGGTTTGCCACCGCTGCACCTTCGACCACCAGTAGCGCAGCGGACAACCGCTGAAGTTCTCGATGCTTGTCGCCGACCAAGGCGCACGTGGAAGTGGCGTTGCCACTACTTTCACGGCGACCGTCTTGTTTTCATATCCCGCCATGAGTGGAGCATGTCACTACCTGCTGACAACGGGGGGAATTGCGCGAGGGCACGGTCACACCTGTCACGCTGTGGGTATGGCCCGGGTCACCCTCACCGATGAGTGCCTGGTTGTGGCTTTGAATCGCTGGGAACGCGCCTACGCGTGGTCAGGCGACCTGAAATTGAGATGGTCCCATATTGACCGCGCCCAGTTCTCGACCGATCCGTGGCTGTTCGCCCGCGGTTGGCGGGTGCCCGCCGGCATCCCAGGACTGTTCCTCCTAGGTCGAATGCGTCACCGCGACGGCCGAGATTTCGTTGCGTTGGTGAAGCGTGATCCCGGTGTCATCCTCGAGCTTCATGATGAGCCCTATCGACAGGTAGTCGTGAGCATGGATGAATCGACAGCCCGCGAGATCGTGAGGCGAGTGACCGAGAGTTGACCACTGCGGCAAGATGACGCCATGACCGCTGCCGCTTTGTCGACCACCTTCACCCTCGACGCCAACGGCGCCGACCCGATCACCATCAAGCGTTTAGGTTTCGGTGCGATGCGCATCACCGGTCCTGGTATCTGGGGCGATCCAGCAAATCTTGACGACGCACGCGAGGTGCTTCGCCGCTGTGTGGAATTGGGCGTTGACTTCATTGACACAGCTGATTCGTATGGTCCTGAAGTCAGCGAACGATTGATTCGCGAAGCATTGCATCCGTATACCGATGTGCTGATCGCTACCAAGGGCGGGCTAACCCGGCAGGGACCCGATCAGTGGGCGGCGGTGGGGCGACCCGAGTACCTGCGCCAATGCGTGCACATGTCGTTGCGTCGGCTCGATGTAGAGCGCATTGACCTGTGGCAGTTGCATCGCATCGATCCGGCAGTTCCGGCCGATGAGCAGTTCGGGGTAGTTGCAGACATGGTGGCTGAGGGGCTCATTCGTCACGTCGGTCTGTCTGAGGTCTCAGTGTCGGATGTTGTAGCAGCGCAGGAGTATCTCAACGTGGTAAGCGTCCAGAATCTTTACAACGTGGCAAATCGACAAAGCGAGCAGTTACTCGAGCATTGCGAGAAAGACGGCATCGGCTTCATCCCGTGGTTCCCCTTAGGCAACCGTGAGTTGGTTGCTGATGACGGCGCGTTGGCACCCATTGCATCACGATTAGGCTGCACCCCAGCGCAAGTAGCCTTGGCCTGGCTGCTGCAGCACGCAGAAGTGATGCTGCCGATCCCTGGCACCGGCTCAATAGCGCACTTGGACGACAACTGTGGCGGTGCCACCGTGAGTCTTGATCTCGAGGCGATTGCGGTGCTCAACGACCTTGCCTAGAGGCCTACCTAAGTGTTGAAAACTCTTTAATCGGGGTGATAGTTTCCCCGGCATGCGTTCAAGATATGTCATCGGTGCCTTTACTTCGATTGCCTTTTTTGCCTTTGCCGCTCCCGCTTGGGCGAGCGATCCGGCTATGCCGCCGAGCATTCCGGATACGACTGATAACCGGTACTTCTACGATCTTTGGTTCGGCGATACGCCAGCAATGTGGTCGCCCCAAGGCACAATCGTCGCCGACTCTGGCTTTCGCAGTTACCCGAATGGTTTTCCTTATGCCAATTATGGCGGCACTTTGACTGAAAACGCCGTGTTCTTCGGCACACCAGATGGTCCTGCGCAGGGCGCCACGTCACAGATGATGCGCAATCTTTACGGTGATGGTGTGTGCGTCACCACGAGTGGCACCGCTCCTGATGGCCCGTGTGACCTCACTCCGTCTGCTGAA
>JAFMCH010000117.1 GCA_017857875.1 Actinomycetota bacterium
GGAGTTCCGCAGGAGCATCGAAGCGATCGCAAGTCGGCCTTGGATGGGTCCGTGAAGGACTTGGGCCAACTGGTTCCTGACTGATTGCGCCTCGGCTTCCAAGGCAGAGAACTCGAGGCTGATATCGCGATTGATCCCAGCGAGCCGTATCGCATCGGCTCGTTGCTGCTTATTGGCAACTACCAAAGCGGTTGCGACCAGGGCACCCAGTGCCACCCACACGGCACCAGGGATGTGGCGGGGAACGGACCCAGAAAGCCACTCGGTCATTTGTCCAACGGGCCAAAGTTCTGCAGTGCCTGCAATGACGGCAGCGGTGCCCAGGAATAGCAGCAGGTAGGTCGCGCCGCCCAGAGCAACGCTGGGAAGGACGTTTCCGTTGGACGTGAGCCGCGACCGAACACCATTGGTCAGATGAAGGAAGGTGAACAAAAACAACAAGGTGGTGAGAAAGCGGAACAGTGCCCCGGGGCCTCCGGGACTCAATTCCACGGGCAAGCGAAGGCAGAACGCAAGGCCGATGGTGAGCCATACTGGAATCGGGTCTTTCAGAATGCCGATAACCAGGGAGCGCCACGACATTGCCTGCGGTTGTGAATCTAGACGAGTGGTCGTCGTGTCCGCTGCTATGGCATGGCTAAGGTTACGAACTTCATTTCGCAGGTCTTTGTCGATCCTTTTGGCAATGCGCTCCAAGTCATCTCGCCCTCCGTCCGGCTTCACGATGGAGAGCTCGGACAGCAGCGAGCGAATCTGTGGTGCCACGCTCTGGTACAGGGTCATCTCTAAGCGCGCTCGGTACTCAGCCAAATGCACGCGGCTCATACCGGACAACTGCTCATAGCGCTGGATACTGTCGGCCAATGTTCTTCGCTCGTTGCGATGTTCGGTCAGACTCGTCAGGAGGTACGAGCCGAGTGCCTGAAGAGGAATGCCAGCGATCACGAGGCTGATAACCCCTAGGTCAAACTGCGTTTCACGTGATAGATCTGTGGTGAAGTGCCGAGTGAGAAGGAAGGTCACCAGGGCGCGGAGGACGCTTGCCGCCGTCCATGTGACCAAGACCCAGGCTTTGCGGTGACCGCCTTGCGCGCGCTCGGCTACCCCGTGGAGCAACAAGTACGCCAGACCAACCGCGAGTTCCGCGACGAGCCCGACGGCAAATGCACTCCAAGCACCCGGCACTCCTCCATCGAGAGCAAGGGAGATGCTGCCGGCCAGACCTGCCGGTGCGATTAATAGCCACAATGGCACGGATACAGCGAAGTCTCCGAAAGGTCCGGAGACATGGGTGGCGGAATCGGCCTTTACCGGCGATGCCGGAGAGTGTGCAGGGTTCGCGAGGCCGACAGATCGCGGAAGTCTCATCTCCCAGTGTCCTTCGTCCCGATCAAACCGGCTTGCCACATCCGGACGGCCACGACGCGGGGATTCATATCGGGTTGATCAGCGAGTCCGAGTGACTGAAACGTTCTTTGGATGAGGCTCTCGGCTGACCGCAGAGAGATACCTCGGTGTCGCGCTATTGCCTCGTTCGATAGTCCCTCGGCCATGAGGCGCAGGACGGCGGCCTGGGACTTGCTGACGATGCGGTACTCGGCTTCGGGTCGATTCTGTCCTTCACGGGAGATGGGCTCGGACTCTAAGCAGTTACGGATCGCATCAACGAGTTCTTCAATGGATTGAACGTCGGACTTGACGATATGGCGAACCCCCGCTGGCAGGCCGTGATCATCGCCGAGGGCAAGGCGAACATCACGGTGGATGCTGAGCACGATCGCCCCCACCCAGGGGCGCTGTTCAGCAACGCGTGCAAGGAGGTCGGCTCCGGACGGGGTACCGACAGGACCTAGGTCCAGGTCTGTTACCACGACATGGGGGTCGAAGCTCGCAACGGCTTCCAGGGCATCAGACACGGTCTGGGCGGTCAGCATTGTGAACCCTGCCTCCATCAAGCCATCACTGATGATCGACCGGGTAAAGGGGTCATCCTCAACGAACAGAACTCGCACGCGTAGGCCTCCCTTTATGTCTGACTTCGCGCAACTTTAGTGCGGATCTTGAGGAATTACGTATCGCCGGAGGCCAGTGGCTGCCGATGTGCAGTAGTAACCGATAGCAATGAGTTGGCCATCGATTCGGCTAGTTGGAATCCATCGATTTTTCGGAGATACTCCACAGACACCAGGTCATCTGAATGGCCGATCCCGCATGGGGGTGTCGATACCGGCGCCGCAATCATCATTGGAGGTACGTCATGGAGGGCCCTCTCATTACTGCTGCTGCGGTACTGGCAGCCACTTCGTTTGCTCTCAGCGGCTGTGGCTCCGAAGCCTCGGACACGAACATCGACAAGGACACCTCGATCACGATCGACGGCACATTGACCGGAGATGAATCGGTCACTCTCGGAGACATCGACACCGGTTCAGGCAACGAAGGTACAGAATGAGGCGCGCACTGATTGCCGCCACGATCGCGACACTGGCGGTCCCGGTTGTGGTCGCCACCCCGGC
>JAFMCH010000059.1 GCA_017857875.1 Actinomycetota bacterium
ATTGGGCAACTCTTGATTTCAGTTTGGGGCTCGGTACCGTCGTCAAGAATTACCTCGACTAGCGGAATGATTAGCCAGTACTCGCAAGCCGACTTATACAGCCGCCCGCCGTGGCCGTTTCGGGGCGCGGAACAGATTTCGTTCGTCTTTGATGCACCGGCGGAGGGGTTGCAGGCCCTCATGCCTCCGGGGGTGACCATTGACCCCACTCCAGAAGGTTATGCCCGCTGTGAAACTCGTGTGTGTTGGTATCCTTGGAGCACTTTCGGGCCTTTCCATGAAACCTATGTCATCGTCCGTGTGCAGCATCGAGGCGATGTCTACTGGATGTTGCCGTTGATCATGACCGATAGTGATGTGCCGCTTGCCGCAGGTCGGGAGGCATGGGGCTACGCCAAGAAACTTGCCGTGATGGACTGGCAATGGAATGCGCGCACAGCCGGGCAGGTGCTGTTCACTATGGAGCGGCCAGCCGGTCAGCGACTACTGACGGCAACATTTCGCCCAACACGTCAAGCCGATCCGTCGGAGCGACAGGGGCACCCGGTCATGAGCCATCGGCATCTGGCGGCAGCTGGCGGAGTGAGCAGCCAATTGGTGGCCCTGGGTGGGACGAAGTCGCTGCAAAAAGATGCCACGGGTAAAGACCAACTGTGGGCGGGCGAAGGGTCTTTGGACATGCCGTCAGTATCTAGCGTGGATCCATTTTCGTTGGCAAGGCCTATCCGGGTTCATCAGGCATTTTGGCAGTGCAGTGACTTCGCTCTGGCTCCCGGTCGTGTCGTGGATGATCTCAGTCCGACTCCGTAAGCGCCTGTGTAAGAGCCTGAAGGTCGTCGTCACTCACGCCGTGGTCGGTGAGGTACTGACGAACGCCACCGTAGATATCTTGAACGGCAGCAAGAAATCTGCTCATGTAGACCGGATCCGTTAGATGTGCCTCCGGAGGTAGCCGGTCGATGGAATCACCGTAGGATTTCATCGACCGTAGTTGGTTCATGACCTGCGGAATGCGATCTGCGTTGCGCGCGTACTCCTCGGCAATGACGTCATCGGGTACTCCGACCGCGGACAAGACGACGGCGACTGCGACCCCTGTTCGGTCTTTTCCTGCCGCACAATGGATCACTGCCGGAACACCACCGGTTGCGCCCAGGACTCTGACGATCTGCGTGACGGAGGTGGGCATCGTTCGGAGGTATCCCAGATAGTGCGGCACCATAGGATCCTTGGCCTGCAAAATCGGGGTCGCGTCGTTCGTGCCATCTGTTCCGTCTACCCGGAAGGGCAGATGATGATGGTCGGGTACGGATGATCCAGGAAAACCGAATCCTTCAGTCTCCACCTCGTAGGGCAACCGCAGGTCAACGATCGTCCTGATGCCGATTGTAGAAACAAGAAAATCAACGTCTCGCTCGGTCAAAAACTGCAGAGTATCGCTGCGAAAGAGTCGACCAGGTGCGATCGTTGACCCATTCACGGTGGGGAGTCTCGAGACTTCGCGGAAGTTGAGCCCACCTTCAAGTTTCATCAGCCGGGGAAAGATCGTGCAGTGCAGCCACCGTCGACAACTAGGTTTGCTCCGTTGCAGTACGAGGAGTCATCCGAGGCGAAGAACGCGTTCACCGAAGCGATTTCCTCTGGTTGTGCAGCCCTTGCGATTGGGCTCAACGTCGCTGCGACCTGCGGGTCATCAAACAGCGGAGTCACCGCTGCAACCATGGGAGTGTCGATGAACCCTGGGCTTACCACGTTGCTGCGTACACCCTGTTTGATGTAGGTGATAGCCAGGGACCGAGAAAGATTGACGATCGCACCCTTGGCGGCGGTGTAGGTGTGTCCGTCATAGAGACCGGTGATGCCCCCCATGCTGGCAACGTGTACGAGGGACCCGCTGCCCGCCTTCATCATGTGCTGGATGGCGTACTTAGAACAAAAGACGTATGAATCAAGATTGATGGCCATGACCTTGTGCCACCAGTCGGCAGTAGTTTCGTGCAGGGCCGCCATGGATCCAGGGTTATCAATGCCGTATTGCCAGCCAACGCCAGCGTTGTTAATCAGTACATCGATGCGTCCGTAAGCATCGATAGTGGCATCCATCAGAGCCTGGCAGTTCGCATCAACCGAAAGGTCGGTTGCGTAAACCATTCCCTGACCACCGTTGGTCAACGCAGAGGCGAGGGATTCGTCGAGGGTGGACTGAGTGCGTGCTGATCCGACGACGATGGCGCCTTCTGCCGCGCACCGTTCCATCGTTGCTCGACCGATACCGGTGCTGGCGCCCGTGATCACGACGACCTTGTTGTCTAGACGGCTCATCATGTCCTCCTGGAATTGTTCAGTTCATGGACGGATAGAAAAACTATGGCTTTACTTGAACCTTTATCGAGATATCTTTGTCCAACTGCGTTCTAAATGCCTGTTCGATTTGTTCGAGCGGAAATGTATGTGTGATGGCCGGAGCAGCAGTGATGCGGCCGGAATCCAGAAGCTGTAGGACTTCGGCGAACTCGCCCTTATAAGCGAAGGTACCCGACACGCTCATCTCTTTTTGGACGATTTGGTTCGCTGGGATGGCAGGCTCGCCCTCGTAAAGAGCTGCGATCCGGAGCTTTCCCGCAGCCCTGGTCATGGAAATCGCCTGGCTCAAGAGTGCTGCTGAGCCGGAAGCCTCAATAACTATGTCTGCGCGCGCTCCCACGCCGTATGCTCCTTCTCCGGTGATTCGCGTCACGGCGGCCAGGGGATCCTCATCTCGGCCATTGATGGTGATGTCGGCACCAAACTCGCGGGCGAGATTGAGTCGCGCGGTTGAGACATCGATGCCAATGATTCGTCCGGCGCCCATGGCCTTGAGCATCTGGACCGTGTTCACTCCGATGCTTCCAAGACCAATGACAACGCATGTATCCGTGGGCAGTGGTGCCGCAGACTTTGCCGCATGGAGCGCTACCGCTAAAGGTTCAACTAGCGCTGCGGCTGCATCATCGACCGAGGCGGGGATGACGTGTACGTTGCCACCGCGAACCGCGTTGGGAACGCGGACGAATTCGGCAAAGGCGCCCGGCAGGCCATAGGCGATACTGGCGGCTAGCCCGGTCTCACAAAGATGCGTAGACCCCTCGAGGCAGCGCGGACAGCGTCCGCATACTGAGAGCGGCACGGCGGTGACACGGTCACCGATCGCGATGTCTTGCACATTGCCGCCGCGAGCGATTACCGTACCGCTGAATTCATGACCCATGATCTGGCCAGGAGCAACAAACGCGCCTTCTAGATAGGAGTGCAGGTCCGAACCGCAAATGCCACAGTCGGCTACCTTGACGACGATGTCATTCGAACCACATTCGGGGTCGGGAACGTTGTGAAGGGTTAACGTCTCTGGGCCTTCGAAAACTGCTGCGCGCACGGTGGACCTCCGAAATTGGTCTGATGTTCAAATCGGTTCGTCGTCTAGATAGTAGAAGTTCCTGGGGCTTCGCGCAGACAAACATCAGAGGTTTCTGCGTGAATATGGCCGCTGAGATGGCTACGCGGCACCGGAGTCGGTTCCCGCCGTGAGGTAGGCGTCTTCGATTTCACTGATCCGTTCGCGGGCCTGCGCACCGGTGAGATCGAGTACGACTGAGCCGCGCTGCATCACAATGGCTCGATCGGCATAAGCCAGTGCCTTGCGGGCATGCTGTTCCACCATCAAGACTCCGGTCTGGCGCTCATCGGCAGCCTGACGAACAGCTTTCAGGAGGCGATCTACGATAAGCGGCGCCAACCCGAGCGATAGTTCATCCGCGAGCAGGAGCCGAGGTTCCCGTGCCAATGCTCGGCCAAGTGTCAACATCTGCTGCTCGCCGCCGGAGAGTAATCCTGCGCGTGTGGTGAGTCGGGACTCTAACTCGGGAAAGAGCCCGGTGACCGACTCGATAGGTAATCCGGCGCAGCGGATATTCTCCGACGTTGTCAGACTCCTGATGATCGAGCGCTCCTCGGTCACGAACGAAAGCCCGGCACGCGCCTTGCGATAGAGCGGCTCGTCGGTGAGACCATCCAGCATCTCAACGGTCCCCGCCATCAACGGGAGCACCCCTGTGATGCCGAGCAGTGTCGTGGTTTTTCCAGCACCATTTGGGCCAAGCAAGCAGACAACCTCACCCGGCCGCACGGTGAATGACACATCCCGCACGACCGGCTGCCCGACATAGCCGACGCTGAGGTTGCTTGCTTTCAGTACGGCGGAGTCTGCGGTCATGGTTTTGCCTCCACGCCTGTCTCGTCTCGGTCAATGAGTTCTTGTTGGTGATGAGCGTCCTCGGGATCTTCATCACCCAGGTATGCGGCGATAACTGCCGGGTCATTACGTACATGATCGGGAGATCCGTGACTGATCTTGCAGCCGAAGTCCAATACGACGATGTCGTCACAGACACTCATGACGAAGTTGATGTCGTGCTCAACGAGCAAGATGGACATGCCCCACTCTTCGGCCAGCCGTTTGACTAGCGCTGCTAATTCGCGAGTCTCCGATTCATTCAGACCGGCCGCGGGTTCATCGAGTAGCAGGACGCTGGGCTGCCCTGCTACCGCGCGAGCGATTGCGAGCAATCGCCGCTTGCCGTAGGAGAGATCATCAACACCCCGAGGAAGATCATCCTCCAGTTTGAACTCGCGAACGGCATCCACCAGGGCCTGCGGTGGTTGTGCCTGCACCGGCCAAATTAGATCTCTGAAGTAGGAGATGAAGTCGCGAGGTTCACTAGCCGCCCGGAGATTGTCGATGACGGTCATGTCTTCGAAGAGTTCCAGTGCTTGAAAGGAGCGCCCGACGCCGGCTCGGCTCCGGCGCGTAGTCACCCAGTTCGTCATGTCCACGCCGTCGAGTTGAATTCGCCCGGCTGCTGGTTTGGTGAAGCCGGTCACCGCGTCAATGAGCGAGGTCTTGCCCGCACCATTGGGCCCGATGAGCCCGATGATCTTGCCGGGAGCGATATCAAGATCCACTGAGTCCACGGCCGTGGTGCCGCCGTAACGCACAGTTAGGCCTTCGACGGTCAGAGTTTTCGGCGGTACCTTGACGATAGTTGCGCTGACCTCGGGCATTTTGATGGGCGCCCCAGGCAGATCACGAGGGCCGATAATCAATTTGATGATTGCTAGAACGCCGATGACGACGGCCACGGGATACATCGTGAGCATGGTCATGAGGAGGCCACCGAGAAGTGCTTCGGTAACGACAAATGCGCTGATGCGTTGTCGAGCAGACATTGTTGTATGTAGGAGTGTGGCCAATGTGCTGATTTGAGCGAGGATCAATGTCATTGCGGCGACGGCTTGCCAGTCGACAAGGTATGCGGCGATCGGCACGGCGACAGCAACAGCAGCGACACCGGCACCCGTAGCCGCCGGCATCTTCACGTCAGCGAATAGCGGCGCAATCGCCAAAGCGATCAGTGAGGTCGCGATGAGTGGGGTCGTCTCGGGAATGGAACCCAAGAGAGCCAAGACCGCTGCGAGCGCGACCGGCAGGCCAAGGGCCGCTGCCGCTTCACCGACTCTCGGAACCTCACGTGTCAAAATCCACGACGTAGCTCCAACGACGATCACGACCAGAGCGAGCGCGAGTCCGCCTCGATCTGGGCCCTGGACCGCGTAAACGACCGCGGCACCGATGATGGCAACACCGAGGGTCGCCACTGCGGCGCCCAGTCCGGCGCGCACCGGGTTTCGCTTGAGTACAGCGAGTGTGACGGTAGCCATCAGGACTACCAACATGATGACGGTGGCCGAACCTCCATCCAATGCGATCGAGACGACCGCCAAGAGCAATCCAAATATGCGCGTGGCCAGTCCGCCGCCACGAACGGCTGTCATGCCGGCAGCCACGCCGACGCCGATAAGTGCGATTTCCAATCGGAACCAGGTCCACCAGGACAGTTCGGGAATCAAAGTAACGGCAGCGATTCCCAACACGAATCCGACGCCAGGAAGAATAATCCACGACGGGACTCGGATTCCCTCGCGCAGGTAACGGCGCAGCAGTTGCGCATTCGTCATGAGTTCTTTGACAATGCCATCCTGATTAGCGAGCACCATGATGATCAGCGCCACACCACCGATAAGTGGAATCCACGCATCGATGCCGTCGCCTAGAGAGTTGAGGACCCGGGCATTGAAGCCACCACCGAAGAGCGTTCCGGCAAGCGGCGCGCCAGCAAGGTAGCCGATGCCACCGATCATGGCGTTGCCGATAAGCAGGATGGAATCGAAGTTTGTGAACGTTGAATACGAGGCTGCCGTGTTGCGGAACACGTAGAGCACGCCGCCCAGTGCTGCGATTCCAGCGCCAATGCCGAAGGCGTACATTTTCGCACTGACGATTCCGATGCCAAGTGCCGCGGCCGCGCGCTCGTTGGCGCGCACTGCCAAGAGGCGACGACCGACCCGACCTCTGCGAATATTGCTCACCATCAAGATCACCAGCAGGAGGACGCACAGCGTGAAGATGGCATAGCGCTCTGGGAACTCGTTGCTGCTGAGATTGATACCTGCGATGGTGGGGTCGGGCAACAGGGTTCCTTGGATGCCACCGGTGAGGTCTTGATTCTTGAACAAGACAAGTTCGAGGACGGTGCCCAAGCCAAGTGTCAAGATCGCAAGATTGATGCCGCGAGTGCGCACTGCGGGAAGGGCAAAGAGTAGGCCCAACGGAACCGTGGCAATGACACCTGCCGCGATGGCCACGAGGAAGGGTATTTCAAAGACAGATGTGAGCCGTCCGGCAACGTAGGCCCCAAAAATTGCTATCGAGAATTGCGCAAGTGATAGTTGCCCCGCGTAGCCGGTCAAAACGATGATCGACAAGACGATGATCGAGATCGTGATCGTCACGATGAAACTGTCAATCCACAACGGTGTGACCGAAAAGACCATCGCGCCAACGATGAGCAACGCTGCACCAACAAGGCCCCAACGAATCTGGCCGGTACCAACGGAAGGAAGCCTTTGCAAGATGTAGTCGCGCTGGGGAATCCCTTGCCCCCGCAACATCATCCACACCACAATGAAAGCGAATGGAACAGCTTGGCCGATACCTGGAAGGCCCGGAACGAGTGAACTCACCTCTGTTTGGGTTACTCCAATAGCCAGGCCTGCCACGAGCGCAATAGGGAATGAACGGAACCCAGCAACGAGCGCGGTCGATGTCGCAGCAAGCACCAGATTGGTCATGACACTCGGTTGCAGGGTCACGATGGGCATGATCAGCACGGCTGCAACGCCGGCGAGCGCACTGCCGATGCTCCAGTTGATGATTGCGACGCGACTGGGAGACCAGCCCAAAGACGAAGCTACGACCTCATTCTCGGCGACCGCAGTTGTGCCGAGGCCAAAGCGGGTGTAGCGGTAAAATACATAAAGCCCGAACGTGACGGCGATGGCGACGAGAAGTAGAACGAGTCGATCAGCCGTGAAGAAGACGTCACCGAAAACGTTGATGCGATCGAGGGGGAGGCTGCTCTTAACAATCTTGGGCGCTGAGCCGTAGTACAAGATTGCGATCGACTGCAGGGTTATTAGCACGCCCAATGTGGCGATGACGCGGACGAGGGGAGAACGTTTGCGCAGCGGCCGCATGATGAACTGCTGGACGAGTGCGCCGACCAATGCTGAAGAAAGCCCACCGGCAGCAAGCGCCACGAGAAACGGCATCCCCTGATTGACCTGCAGTTCCCAAGCGACGTATGCGCCCACCATGCCGATCGCACCTAGGGCGAGGTTAAGCACGCCTGAGCCGCGGAAAATGACGATGAGTCCTTGCGCAGCGAGAACGTAGAGGGCGCCAATGCCGAGGCCGAGAAGGCCGAAACGTACGAGATCTTCCACGAGATAACTCCAGATCTGGCGGCGGTCAGGTGATGGGGCTGGTGGGAGTCAGGACCTATGGCAGTAGGGCCTATAGAAGAGGGGTTTCACGGCCATCGATGGATGACCGTGAAACCCCTCTTCAGTGGAGATTATTAGTCGGAGATGATCGGGCCGACGTTGTCAAATTCCCCACAGGCGCCCAGTGGAGCGATGACGCCATTTTGAACCTGGGAATAGACAACAGAGGTGTTGAACATCCGCAGGAACGCGGGGAATCCGGTGAATTCATCCCGGAAATTCACATCCGGAATCATGCCCGGCAGGTTCACGACCGCGGTGTTTGCCGCCGTCGCGAAGTTTGCCGCGTTGACATCGTCGGTCATCGACTCGACGATCTGGCTGAAGCCCATGTAGGCCGTCCAGGTACCCAATCCACCGAGGCTGTTGTAGTCCTCAGAAGCCGGGGCGCTAATTGCGTCAAGCGCGCCTCGGTAGTCGGCCCACACATCACAGCTGAGGTCAGGGTAGGCGCCCACGACGTATGCGCCCTCTGATGCATCAGGAGACTGTGCGACGACCTTGCTGGACAGGTTGCCCTGCGGGCCGAAGAGCTTGGCGGTGGGGGCGGCTTGCTCCCACGCTGGCATCCAAGCAAGGAACGGCGTCTCAGAAACCACCATTAGCACGCAGTCCGTGCCACCGGCGAGTGCCTCGGCCACCTGTGGTGCGTAGTCCTGGGCCGTGGCCGGTAGAACGGTGAATTCCGGATCAAGCTTGTCAGCGCCACCAAGACGTTCGGCGGCCAACTGCACGACACCGAAGAAGGATTCAGCGCCCTGGATGATCACGGCGTGCATCTTCTCGCAGCCTTCTTCGAGGCCCTTCTTGACGAAGCCAACGCCGTACATCTGATGGCTACCCAGTGGGAAAGCCAACTTGCTCTGGAATTCCTGAGCACCGAGCATGCAGCAGGCACCGAAGTACGCGACCCCGGCAGGTTCGAGAATGTCGACGATGGCGTCGGGAGCGAAGTTGAAGGAACCGACCACGGCGACCACTTGGTTATCCACAGCTTTACGAGCACAGGCTGTAGAGCCATCGGCTGTGCCCTGGCTGTCACAGACCTCAACCTCGAGCGGACGACCGTTGATGCCGCCGTTGGCGTTAATCCACGCCTCGTAGGCCTCAGCGGTGTATTGGATGTTGGGGTAAATCGGACCTTGCGAATTGATGTCCGTCACGGTCATTGTCTTGATCGGCTCACCAACGGGCTCCGGCGAAGGGGCCGCCGAGGTGGTGGCGTCAGTGGGGGCAGGGGCGGTGGTGCTGCCCGAGTCACCGCCTGAACCGCCGCATGCTGCAAGCACGAGTGTTGCCGCAGCCGCTACTGCGGCTACGCGCCAAGACATTTTGCTGCGGCGCAGCGCACCTGTCTTGGGGAGGGAAGATTGAGTCATATGCCTCGCCTTTCGGAAGTTACCGCCGCTGGGACGGATCCGGGAGTGGTGCGTAGGACGGTCGTCCGATGTCTGAGCATTGTCAAGGGATCACCGGACTTCTGACACACAATTGCAATAATTGATATGAAAATATGTCTGATTTGACCTAATATATAGTGAAAATATTTTCTGTGAAGTCCGCAGATGGTCGGATGTTTCAGCGAAAGCGGGCCAATACTTCAGCGAATGACGCTACCGCCATCAATGGGTATCGTGTGCCCGTGGATGAAGTCGGCATCATCGCTGGCCAAGAAGCACACGAGTTTGGCCACATCGCTGGCAAGCCCGTAGCGGCCAGCGGGTGCCTCGGTCGTGAGTTCATGAAATGGCCCGCCCTCGCATGTCCACTCGGCGGTTAACGGAGTTTCAATCACGCCCGGACCAATGCCGACAGCGCGAATTCCTTGGTGGCCATAGTCGTAGGCTGTTTGCTTCGTTAGCCCGGTGACACCGTGTTTTGCAGCGGTGTATTCCACGCCAGTCTTGCTGGCGATGAAGCCCGACACCGAAGCGACGTTGATAATGACGCCTTTGCCGCGAGCGAGCATTCCTGGAATCGTAAACTTGGAACAGAGGAATACTCCTTTCATGTCAACACTTTGCACGAAATCCCAAGATTCCTCCGACACTTCGTGAAGTGGTTTGAGTTCACCGACAACTCCAGCATTGTTCACCAAGATGTCAATGCCCCCGTAGGCTGACTCGACGGCTTCGACCATTGATTGCACAGACGCACTGTCACTCACGTCGACGTGTATTGCCGTTCCTTGTCCACCGGCGCTTTCAATCATTGAGACTGTTTCCTGGGCACTTTCTGCGTTGATGTCCGCCACCGCTAATCGAGAGCCGTAACCCGCCAGCGCCAGGGCCGAAGCGCGGCCGAGACCGGAGCCGGCGCCGGTGATGAGACACACTTTCTGTGCAAGACCTTGCATGGATACCTCCATTGCCCGTTCGGACGATGAAATGACGCGTTGATCGACTACGGGTCCATTGATTGATCGGATGTTTATGTTGCACCATCGCACAATCGAAGGACGTCCGGCATGCAAGTAGGCAAAGTCATGGGTGCAATGAGGTCATGCTGTGGATGGGTCAGGAAAAGATTTGCGGCAAGGTGCTCTCGTGAGCCTGGCGTAGCTCACTGAGGGTGAACGTGGCGACGTCGGTGATCTGAAGCACCTGATCGTCGTAGCCCTCATCGGCGCCGAGACCGGAATCAACCACCCCGATGCGCGTGGCGGCAAGCCCACGAGCCTGGCACATTTCAGTGAAGCGCAACTCCTCGCTGCGGGCTAGGACTACGATCATGCGTCCGGTTGATTCCGACCACAGATAGGTTGCCGCATCGAGGCCATCGGGTACCCACGTGCGGGCACCGATGCCAGAATGCAACGCCATCTCGATGAGAGCTTGTGCAACGCCTCCGTCAGATACGTCGTGGCCAGCCGTAATCATGCCGTCACGTGAACCGGCAATCGATATCTCTCCCAACAACTTTTCCCGAGGTAGGTCGATCCGTGGCGGCATCCCACCGAGGTGGCCGTGCATCACTTTGGCCCATTCGCTGCCCCCGAACTCGGGGTGGGTATCGCCGAGCAGGTAGATCAATTCGCCATCAGGCCCCCAGGAATTCGGCGTGCGTCGGCCCACATCGTCAATGACGCCGAGCACACCAACGACCGGGGTGGGCAAGATTGCCGTGTCCGCCGTGGAGTTGTAGAAACTCACGTTGCCACCGGTGACGGGGATACCCAATTCCAGGCAGCCATCGGCAAGGCCTCGCACGGCCTCGGCGAAAGTCCACATCACTTCAGGATCCTCGGGTGAGCCGAAGTTAAGGCAATTGGTGACGGCAATCGGCTTAGCTCCGGTGACTGCCACGTTGCGATAGGCCTCAGCGAGGGCAAGTTGTGCGCCGGAGTATGGGTCGAGGTACACGAATCGCGCATTGCAGTCGGTGGATACCGCAACGCCAAGGCCGCTTTTCTCATCAATTCGAATCATTCCGGCGTCCTCGGGCTGGGCCAGAATCGTGTTGCCGAGTACATACCGGTCGTACTGATCGGTGATCCACGCCCTTGATGCAAGATTGGGCGAAGCCACCATCGTCAGGAGTGTTTCACGGAATTCCGATTGAGTCGTTGGACGTGAGAGCGAGTCAGTCGAATCTTGTTGCACGGCAGTCAGGTAAACCGGTCGAGACATCGGTCGTTCATAGACTGGACCCTCGTGGGCAACAGTGCGCGGCGGTACGTCAACAACACGATCTCCGTGCCAGTCAATGGTCAAGCGGCCAGAGTCGTTGACCTCACCAATCACGACCGACTCGACCTCCCACTTGGCGCAGATGGCATTGAAGGCATCAATGTTCTCCGGCTGTACCACAGCACACATGCGCTCTTGCGACTCGCTCATGAGAATTTCCTCGGGGCTTAATGATGAGTCGCGCAGCAGCACACGATCGAGCCACACATGCATGCCTCCCTCGCCATTGGAGGCCAGTTCGCTTGTGGCGCACGAGATGCCAGCGCCACCAAGGTCTTGGATGCCTTCCACTAGACCAGCCTTCAAGACCTCGAGAGTGCACTCGATCAGCAGCTTTTCCATAAATGGATCGCCCACTTGAACACTTGGCCGCTTAGCGGGCCCATTAACCTCGAAGGTCTCGCTGGCAAGCACCGAGACGCCACCGATTCCATCACCGCCGGTACGTGCGCCATAGAGAACCACGAGATTGCCAACGCCGCGAGCAGAGGCAAGGTGTAGTTCATCGTGTTTCATCGCCCCGAGGCACAACGCGTTGACGAGCGGATTGCCCGCATAACTCGCGTCAAAGAACACTTCGCCGCCGATATTCGGCAGCCCGAGGCAGTTGCCGTATCCACCCACCCCCGCCACAATCCCGGGCAACACTCGCTGGGTGTCTACCGCGTCAATGGGTCCGAATCGAAGTGGATCCATGACAGCCAATGGGCGCGCACCCATCGACAAGATGTCGCGCACGATGCCGCCAACCCCGGTGGCTGCCCCCTGATAGGGCTCCACATACGAGGGGTGGTTGTGGCTTTCAACCTTGAATGTCACGGCCCAGCCATCGCCGATATCGACGACTCCGGCGTTCTCGCCGATGCCGACCATGAGCTGCGGCCAGCCGCCTTCGGGTTGTTTATCGCCGAATTGCCGCAGGTGGACCTTGGATGACTTGTACGAACAATGTTCGCTCCACATCACCGAATACATGGCGAGTTCACTGGAGGTGGGCCTTCGCCCAAGGATTTCGCGAATCCGCCGATATTCGTCGATCTTGAGCCCTAGTTCGGCGAAGGGCTGGTCGATGTCTGGAGATTTCTCGGCCTTATCGACGGTGTCCAGGGTCACCGTGGAATCTTCCCACGGCCTACCCCGGACACCGACACGGCGCTGCTAGGTGCGCCTTAGCGTTGGCTGCGCAACTGAATGCGCTGCGTCACCACGATTGCCATGGTTTCAACGAACTGCCGAGCCACTCGGCTGAGGCTGCCGGGCGTGGCGCCGTTGATGTTCGCAAACTCCACGCGGATGATCGATTGGCCGGCGAGGTAGTAGTTTGAATACTGGTCGCCAAGAACCGCAATATCGAGTTCACCGGCGATGACCTCAACATCGACTTCCTGCGAGAGCGCGAGGCCGGGGCGGCCGAACAGTACCGGTAGCTCATCAACATCAGTAGCGACGGAGACGAGCACCTCGACCCCTTCGGCTTCGACGTCGACGTTCACCTGTCCGGCGCACGTCATAGCTTTTGCATTCAGACGCTTCCAAGCACGCACAGCGGCCGCCCGGTTTGCATACTGGTAGATATCGGAATTGATCTCGGTGCCGCCGAGGTTCTCCAGATCTACCCGTGTTGTGGCCATACTGCCCATGTACTGCTTGGGTCGAGGGCCGGTCACGCCATCACCATTGGCATTGAGACACAGATCAGGGCGGGTAGCGCGTCGATTTTGCTCGTAGGTCTGCTCCAGCGTTGGATCGTTGGTGCGAACGATCCAACGGGGCAGGTCGGCGAGGGTGAGCGACGAGTTGGACAGCGAAGCCTCAGACAGCGGCCGGAACTTTGCGGCCTG
>JAFMCH010000060.1 GCA_017857875.1 Actinomycetota bacterium
ACCCCCGACACACAGAAAACCTATTGCAACACAACAACTTTATCCACACGTTGTGGACCCCTGAAGACAGCTAATAACTGAAGGGCCACGCCTTGAAGTAGTTGCGTAGCCGTATCCACAGCCCATACAGGCCTCGAGGTTCAGCAATCAAGAACACCACGATAAGGACGCCGAAGATGATCGATTGCAGTTCGAACACATTGAGCAACCCGCCCTGGCCGACGCCCGGATCAATCGGCAGGAATCCGGTGAGAGTGTTGACCAACTTGGGCAGCATCACCACAAAGATCGCACCCATGATTGAGCCGGTGATGGTAGCCAGGCCACCGATAAACACCACTGCCAAGAAGTCAATTGACAGGAAGAAGTTCCACGTCTCCGGAGAGATTCGCCCGATCACAATCGACAGCAGCGCACCGGCGATACCGGCGTAGAACGACGACACCGCAAAGGCAAGAGTCTTCGTTTTCAGGAGTGACACGCCCATGACCTCAGCGGCCACATCGCGGTCACGAACGGCCGCGAAGGATCGCCCGAATCGCGAACGGGTGAAGTTACGGGCCAGCAGTGCGAGCACCACGAAAATCACAAAGCAGCCGAAATAGAACACCGAGAAGCGATCAAGCTCGACACCGAAAATTTCTTGATCGGTGAACAGGTCGTAACCAAAGAGCACCGGATCCGCCGGAGCGCGGCCCACGCCTGCACCGCCAGTCAGGGGTGTGGCTTCTTTGAAGATATGTTCGCCGATGAACACCAGGCCAAGGGTCAAGATGGCTAAGTACAGACCACGGACGCGTGCAGCCAGCGGCGCGAGGATGAGTGCGATTACCGCCGGCACTAATCCGGCCAGCGGCAGCCAGATCGCCATGTCCCAACCCAAACCGATCACGTCACCCTTGGATTCACCGCCGAGGACAGCAGCGGTGTAAGCGCCGATTCCGAGGAAGAATGCTTGACCGAGGGAGACCTGACCTGCATAGCCTGTCAACAGGTTGAGCCCGATACCACCGATGGCGTAGATGAATACCGTGGTGATCAACGCAACGATGTCGCGTTGAAAGAAGAACGGCAGCGACAACACGACTGCGCCACCGACGATGGCCCACACCAACTTGACCCTGGTGTTGAAGATAGCCATTTCACCGGAGTAAGTGGTGAAAAGACGAGGACGTCCGTGTGTGGTGCGCTTTGACTTGAGCGTGGGAGCACTCATACCCGCACGACCTCCTTAGTTCCGTAGAGTCCGTAGGGTCTGACCATCAAGACGATGATCATGATCACGTAGGGCACGATGATGTCGAAGTTGGCACCAAGCCAGGGCAGGTACAGCGGTTGATAGGTGCGGGTCAACGACTCGACGATGCCAATGAACAGCCCGGCAATGATGGATCCCTTGATGGAGTCAAGGCCGCCAAGAATAATGACTGGAAGTGCCTTGAGGGCAACAAGTGCAGCGGTGGTTTCAACACCGGAACCACCTGCAGTGAGCAAGGCGCCGGCAAGTGCGGCCATAGCAGCCGAAATCCCCCAGGAAAGCCCAAACATGCGACCGACGTTGATCCCTTGGGCGAGGCTTGTTTCCTGATCAAAAGCGGTGGCTCGCATGGCCAGGCCGGTACGTGAGCGGGTGAGGAAGATACCGACGATCGCGATGGCCACCATGGAAATAACCAGCCGGCCAATGTCAACGGTGAACAGCGTCGACCCGAGCACCTCGATCGTGTTGAGGCCGAAAGGATCGTTCACGTTGACAAGCTCAGAGCCGATCAACCGTCCGGCCAGAATCAACAGCACAATAAACAGACCGACCGTCACGGTTGCCGCAGAGAACGCCGGTCTACCGACCATGGGCCGCAGCGCGACCCTCTCGGTGATCATGCCGATTGCTGCCATCACGATCATCGCCAGAATGACGGAGAGGAAGAAGGGCAGTCCAAGGCTGTTACCGAAAGCTCCGGTGAAAAATGCGCCCAAAATCATCAATGCAGGCGTCGCAAAGTTAATGACCCCGGTGGCGCGATAAATGATGACGAAGGCAACGCCGAGCAACGCATAGAGCCCGCCGATACCGAGCCCACGAACGAGCGAGCCGAGTAGCTCGTCCATACCTATACCTCCACCGGTGAAACGACGATGACATTACTTTGGTCGCCACCAGGCAGACGATCGGCGCCGGAGTACATATCGTCAATGAGATCGGCGAAACTTGTTGCAAGCGAGGAGCGTTTGACCTTCTGCGTAGCAGTTAGATCACCGTCTTCGTGATCGAGGGCCTTGGTCATCATGCGGAATTTGCGCAGGTTTTCCACGCGGGCGGTTTTCTCGTTAACCCCGGCGATCACCCCCTGGACGAGTCGCAAGACCTCTTCCTTTTCGGACAGGTCGCGGTAGGTCGTATACGGAATCTTGCGACTGCGCGCCCAATCGCCCACGGTGTCCTCTTCGACACCGATCAGCACGGTCAGATAGGCGCGTTGATCGCCGATGACCATTGCCTCGCGGATGAATGGTGATGCTTTCAGGGCATTTTCCAGTTCCGACGGAGAAATGTTTTTGCCACCAGCGGTGATGATGATGTCCTTGATGCGGTCAATGATTTTTACGTGCGTGCCATCAACCCACTCGCCGACATCGCCGGTGTGTAGCCAGCCTTCGGCATCGAGAGTCTCGGCAGTTGCCTCTGGCTTATTCCAGTAGCCCGCGAAAGTCCCTGGATGCCGGGTGAGGATTTCCCCGGTGTTCTCGTCTAGTCGAAGTTCGACACCCGGTTGAGGTTCACCGACGGTTCCTAGTTTGATACGACCAGCCCGGTTACTGGTAGCGACCGCGCTGTTCTCGGTCATGCCATACAGCTCGTTGATGACGACACCCATGGTGAAGAAGAAGTAGAGAACCTCGGGTGAAATAGGCGCAGCGGCTGAGGCAGCCGAACGCACCTTGCTCAACCCGATTCGCTCCCGCAGCGCGCGATAGAGGAAAACATAGCCAATCGCATAACGCACGCGGCTCCACAAGGTGTGTTTGCCGCCGTTGGCGAGAACCGAATTGGCAATACCTTGGCCTACCCGCATCCATAATCTGTAGTTCCAGCGCTTGAGCCGTGAGGCAGCCGTCATACGCACCTCGACACCGGCCTTTAGTTTCTCCCAGATCCGCGGTACCGCAAAGAAAAGCGTGGGCTGAACCTCGCGCAGGTTCACCGTCACCGTGTCAATCGACTCAGCAAAGTGCACCACCGCACCTGAGATTGCGTTTGTCCAGGTGGTGACAGCGCGCTCGGCCACATGGCATAGCGGCAGATACGACAAGATAACGTCGCTGGGATTGGGGGGTGGTTCATAGAGGCCGCCACCATTGGCGATGACCTCGCTAGCAAAGGCCACGTTCGCGTTGGTCAGCATCGCGCCTTTGGGCGGCCCGGTTGTTCCCGATGTGTACACCAAGGTGACGACATCGTCGGGATCAGCTGAGGAGGCACGGTCTTCAACAGCGTGCGGAAAAGCCTCTCGATGCGCCCGACCAGCATCCAAAAAAGCCTGCCAGCTCATGAGTTTCGGATGGTTCATTGATGCCACACCTCGGTCTTCCAGGTGTACGATCCATTCCAGTTGCGGGCAGTCAGCCTCGATCAGCAACGCCTTGTCTACCTGCTCTTGATCCTCTGCGATCAAGATCCGTGAGCCCGAATCGGCCAGTAGGTACCCCACCTCAGCAGCCGGGTTTGTCGGATAGAGACCAACTGTGATGGCGCGTGCTGCCACGATGCCGGCGTCACTGAACAACCATTCTGGACGGTTTTCGGAGTGTACGGCCACCCGATCACCTGGTTCGATTCCCAGCGAAATCAACGCGTGGGCGACCAAATCGAGTTGATCGACGTAATCACCCCACGTGATGTCCTGCCAAATGCCTAAGCGTTTGGCGCGCATGGCAACACCATTGGGTGCTGCCGCTGCACGTTCTCGCACCTCACGGGCGAGCGTCCAGGTTGCCGTGGTGGCATCGGCCGTGGCTGTCATTGTTTATCTCCCTCAACTTCGCTGGTTCTAGACAAGTTCTTCGCCGAGGTAAGCGCGAATAACATTCGGGTCAGACTGCACAACCGCCGGGGTTCCCAGCGAAATCAGTTCACCGAAATCAAGCACCATCACGCGATCGGCGAGATCCATCACTAGACCCATGTCGTGTTCGACCAAAATCATCGACACGCCCAACTCCGATCGCACATCGAGAATGAATCGAGCCATGTCTTCGGTTTCTTCCACGTTCATGCCGGCCACGGGCTCATCAAGCAGGAGCAGTTGAGGTTCCATAGCCAGGGCCCGACCCATCTCGACCCGCTTCTTGACTCCATACGGAAGCATTCCTACGGGGTAGGTGCGGTAGCTCTCGATATCGAGAAAGTCAATGAGGTCCTCGACGATGGCACGGTTGGCTCGCTCAGACTTGCGAACACCCGGAGTGAAGGCGAAAGCCGAGAGAAACGAGTACTTCATGTGTGTGCTTCGGCCGAGCATGAGGTTGTCCAACACCGTCAGGTTGTCGAACAACTCGATGTTTTGAAACATACGCGCCACTCCGCGGCGAGCAATGTGCTCAGGCTTCTCGCCCACCAACTGCTGACCGTTGAAGTCGATGCTGCCCTCTTGCGGGTGATACACCCCGGAGATGCAGTTGAAGATGGAGGTTTTGCCTGCTCCGTTAGGGCCAATCACTGCGAAGAGTTCGTGTCTTTTCACATCGAAACTCACCTCGCGGATTGCCCGGGTGCCGCCGAAGGAGAGGCTGAGGTCGTTGACTTGAAGGATGTGGTCGGTCGTTGCCATTAGCTCAACCACCTCTTGCGCCGACGGTATTGTTTGACCTCGCGAAGTGAACCTCGTTCATCCCCACGCAGTCCGAGATAGAACTCCTTGACATCGTCGTCCTCACGCAATTCTTCGACCGGCTTATCCATCACGATGCGCCCGGTCTCCAGCACATAGCCATGGGTCGCCACTGACAGGGCCATCGCGGCGTTTTGCTCCACGAGCAACACGGTTGTTCCAGTCGCATTGATTTGAGCGATCAGATCGCGTAGTTGCTGGACGATCTTGGGTGCCACTCCCAGCGACGGTTCATCCAAGAGCAGGTAACGAGGTCGTGCCATGAGGGCCCGACCGATCGCCAGCATCTGCTGTTCACCTCCGGACAAATAGCCGGCGGTCGACTTGCGTCGCTCGGCCAGGATCGGAAACATCTCATACGACCGCTCGAGTCCTTCGGCAACCTGCGCTCGGCTGACTGTGTGGCCACCTGCCCGCAGGTTTTCCTCCACGGTGAATTCGCGGAATATTCGGCGGCCCTCCATGACCTGGCTGATCCCTGCCGCGACGATCTGCGGAGCCGATTTACCGCTGATTACCTCACCATCGAGGGTGATTCGTCCCTTACTAATGCGCCCACGATGCACGTCGAGGAGGCCCGTGATGGCCCGCAGCACGGTCGTCTTGCCTGCGCCGTTAGGCCCCAGCAGTGCCACCACCGACCCTTCAGGGACCTGGATGCTCACGCCCTTGAGGACAAGAATCACGTCCTCGTAGACAACCTCGAGGTTCTCTAGTGCCAGCACTCAGCGCCTCCGCAGATGATTTGACTGATCGGACCAACCGTTACGCGCCTGTGACCAGACCACTCCCCAGAAGCGGTCGATTACCGGCACCATTCATAGTGTCAAGATCTAGCGCGCTCGTGTGTTTTTTGCGACAGTATTTTTGACGAATTAGTTTTTCGGTTCGAGAACACCTGCAATATCGGTTCACACAATCTGTTCACACACCTGTGTGGCGCAGATCCAGCGACTAGATCGACTCGATTGGGGAGGACACGTGATTTCACGCAAGACAAAACTGTCGCTCGCCGCCGTAGGTGCTGCAGCACTCGTGCTCAGCGCATGCGGGGGAAGCAGTGACGACGGCGGTACATCCACCGCCACCTCTGATCCGACCGACACCTCACAGGGAATCGTGACCGGAACGGGTGTCACCAGCGAGCCCTGCCCGGGCAGCTCAAATCCCGATAATGGGTGCATCTACCTAGGCGTGATCTCCGACCTGACCGAGGGTCCGTTCGTGCCGCTGGCTCTGGAGGTTGTGAGGGGCCAAGAGGGTTTCTGGAAGAGCGTAAACGACAACGGCGGCGTGGCTGGATTTGACGTCAATATCTCCCAGAACACGCGCGATAACAAGTACGACCCGGCGGTTCACAGCCAGGAGTACCGCGCGATTGAGCCCAATATTCTGGCCCTTGCGCAAACCCTCGGCACGCCTCAGACCCAAGCGATTTTGCCGGATATGGATGCCGACAACGTGATCGGTGCGCCCGCATCCTGGTGGTCAGGCTGGCAGTTCCCCGACGATGACTTCGGTGTGGTCATGGAGTCTGGTGCGTCGTATTGCATCGCGATCATGAGCGGAATGGACTGGTACGTCGAGAACAATGCTGCGATCGACACCGTGATGTCGGTTGGCCCGCCAGGCGACTTCGGTGGCGATGTTGCTGCCGGCACGGAGGCCTGGGCCGGTGCGAACAGCGTTGAGTTCTCCGGTTTTGTTGAGCAGCTCCCTAATGCGGTTGCTGGCAACCAAGACGCTGCAGTGCAGCAGATTTTGGCTGCGAATCCTGACGTCGTCACGTTAGGCACGGGCCCGGCTGAAGTTGCCGAGATCATCGGCAAGGCGGCAGCCCAGGGTTACACCGGCAAGTTCGTTGGTTCGGCACCTACCTGGAACCCGATCTTGTTGCAGACTGCAGCAGCACCTGCGCTGTTGGCCCTGTACACCAACGTGGGCACGACTGCCTCCTTCGGCAGCACCGACACCATTGCGATGCAGGCCATGGAGAAGGCCACCGGCGGCAATGTGCCCGCCAATGATGGTTACACCTACGGCTGGGTGTGGCAGTACCCGATGCTCGCAGCTTTGGAGAAGGCTGCAGCCTCTGGTGATCTGACCCGCGAGGGCTTGCGCGCTGCCATCACTGGTGGTCTCGAGGTTGATTACGAGGGTGCGCTGCCCAATGCAACGGTGAACGGCCCCTCCAGTGAGGTTGACCGCTCGGTGACCATCAGTGTTCCCGATGAGGCATCCACTCTGGGTATCCGGACGATCACGACCGGCTACACCGGCCCCACCGCTGAGGCGTACGACTACTCAGCACCCTGCTCGGGAGCCTAACCCGCTCCAACCTCAGCGCCGAGTGCGCACTTGTGGGTCGATTTCCGTCCGGATTTCGCCCTTAAGTGCTCACTCGGCGCTTTGGGGTAACCTGAGGGGTCAACGATCCCCACCCCAAAGGTATGTGTGTCAGTTCATCGCGCGCCCAGCGTGCTCTTTGCCCTTCGTCATCCCCGACTCCTCACCCGTGAAGCTCTGGCCGGGCTTGTGGTGGCCCTCGCGCTGATTCCTGAGGCCATCGCCTTTTCGATCATCGCCGGTGTCGACCCACGGGTGGGCCTGTTTTCCTCGTTCATCATGGCCATCACGATCGCTTTCGTTGGCGGTCGCCCGGCCATGATCACCGCCGCTACCGGAGCGGTCGCCTTGGTCATCGCCCCGGTGATGCGCGACTACGGCATCGAGTACTTCATCGCCACCGTCATTCTCGCTGGCATCTTCCAGATACTGCTGGCGCTGCTTGGGGTTGCGCGGTTGATGCGCTTTATTCCACGCAGCGTGATGATCGGCTTTGTCAACTCGTTGGCCATTTTGATTTTTCTTTCCCAACTGCCGCAACTGATCAACGTGCCATGGGTTGTCTACCCGCTCGTGGCCTTGGGTCTGATCATCATGGTCTTCTTGCCCAGGCTCACCACGGTGATTCCAGCGCCTTTGGTTGCCATTGTTGTGCTGACGATCATTACCGTCACCGTCGCCATCACGGTGCCGACGATCGGCGATCAAGGTGACCTGCCCACAAGTTTGCCTTCGCTGTTTGTGCCCGACGTACCGATCAGTTTTGAAACTTTGCAGATCATCGCTCCTTACGCATTCGCGATGGCCATGGTGGGCATTCTTGAATCGCTCATGACCGCCCGTCTGGTCGATGACATCACTGACACGACTTCATCCAAGACACGCGAAACCTGGGGTCAGGGCGTGGCCAACATGGTGTCGGGCTTCTTCGGCGGTATGGGTGGCTGCGCGATGATCGGCCAGACCATGATCAACGTGCGGGTCAGCGGTGCACGAACCCGCGTGTCAACATTCCTTGCCGGAGTATTCCTCCTCATCTTGATCATGGGTTTTGGCCCGCTCGTAGCGATTGTGCCGATGGCCGCGCTAGTAGCCGTCATGATCATGGTGTCGGTGGCCACGTTCGATTGGCACAGTGTGCGGTTGTCCACCCTGCGGCGGATGCCGCGAAGCGAAACGATCGTCATGGTCACCACTGTTGTGATTGTGGTCGTCACGCACAATCTGGCGATCGGGGTAGTGGCCGGGGTGCTCACCGCATCAGTGCTCTTTGCTCGTCGGGTCGCGCATCTAGCGAATGTGGATCGACGAGTGACTCAGGATGACGACGGAACCGAAACCGCCACCTATCACGTGACGGGTGAGTTGTTCTTTGCCTCGAGCAATGACCTGACGACGCAATTTGACTACACCGATGACCCCGACCGGGTGGTCATCGATATGACGCAATCACACATTTGGGATGCCTCCACGGTGGCTGCCCTCGATGCCATTACAACGAAGTACGAGCGGTATCACAAGCAGGCTGAGATCATTGGACTCAATATTCCGAGTGCGTCGATGCATCGGAGGTTGTCCGGCGAACTCGGTGCCGAGCAATAGAAAACCGAGCAAGAGAAGCAGATGTCGTTCTGGTTGGGCTACTAGGAGGCGCGGTGACTTAGGCCACCGCGCCACGGACCACCGACTCGGCGAACCTTGCGAAGGCCTCACAGCCTTCGTTGGTGATGGTTCCGTCGGCGTTGATCCAGGTGGGGTCTGTGAGCGACAGTGCGTTCCAACTCAAGATACGGACATTGGGATAGCGCGCCGGCAAAGCTGTGATGAGGGCATTGGTTTCGGCCTCGAAGGTATAGCGGCCATCGTCGGGCAGTTGGATTGTTGACCACACCACGATTCGGTCGGGCCCCAGCACTTCCATGATCCGGTCAATGTCGCTTTGGCCGGCTCCACCATTTGCCCCCAGGTGCAGCAGGACGGCGCCTGGCACCTCGTCACCAAGTTCGACAAGCTCTGCCGCAGCATTTTCGATTCGCCGATCACCTTGCGCATCAACAACAAAATCATTGTCTTGCAGGCATGTTCCGACGCTGAGAAAAAGGAAGTCACCGAAAGCTAATGCTTCGCCGGTGTATGGCCCGGCAATTGGCGTGGGCGTTGTCGGTGTTGAGTCGGGTGAACTTGGCGTAAGAGTAGGAATCACCGGCGATGTGGAAGTCATGCGTGAATCCATGTAAACAATGCCAGCCCAGACGCCGCCAACGAGACTGAGGAGAAGTGCAATAGACGTCCCCCACACGCGCGCTTGCATCTTGATCACCCCTGTTTGCCACGAATTACGGCTGCGGTAGTCATTGTGAATCTTAGCCCCTTATTAAATTCGAGGACCTCACGAATAGTGGTGAGAACGTCGAGAAGGGGAGATGAGGATGGTCGCCGAGCAGCGAGTAGTGGTAGGTGCAGACGGAACTGATTTCAGCATCGGTGCCCTACGATGGGGTTTGAATTACGCCCGGATGATCGGTGCGTCTGTCGAAGTTGTGACCGGGTACGTCGTCCCGATCACTATCTTCTTGGAGCCGACATTCACAGATGAAGATTATCGAGCCGAAGCGCAGGCTGTCTTGGACGCCACCCTTCTGGGGGCTGGGGCAGAGGATTTCGGCGTGAACATCGAAGCCCACGTCATGCCGATAAAGCCCGCACATGCGCTCTATAACGCTTCCGCTGGAGCGAATCTGATGGCTATCGGAGCCCACGGCGGACCGTCGTTTCCGGCGATGCACTTAGGTTCAACGGCTCACTACGTCGTAAATCACGCTCAATGCCCGGTTGTCGTCTGGCGTGGGCCCTAGCGAGCGAGGTAGCCACCATCGACCACCAATTCACTTCCGGTGACAAATGAGGCGTCATCGCTGGCCAAATAGGCGACCGCGGCAGCGATTTCCTCAGGTCGTCCAAGTCTGCCCATCGGTGTGACCTCAGTCAGCATGTCTTCAATGGGCGTGCCACGCGCCTGATCAAGAATCGGTGTATCGATAAAGCCTGGATGAATTGAATTAACGCGAATACCTTGTTGGGCCCACAGCAGCGCAACGTTTTTGGTCAGTGAGCGGAGGGCACCTTTAGCAGCGTGATACGCCGGCGATGATCCAAAGCCACCGCTGATCCCGAAGATCGAACTGATGTTGATGATTGATCCGTGTCCTGATGCTTTCAAGTGTGGTGCAGCGATTTTCATTCCCAGGAAGACACTGGTTTGGTCAATGGCGATCGTTCGGTTCCAATCATCGAGTTCTGCTTGTTCGATATCAAGCAGATCACCGACGCCAGCATTATTAACCAAGATATCGAGTCGCCCGAATAGCTCGATTGTGGTGTCAACGACATGCTTCCATTGCTCGGAATTCACCACATCGTGCTCGATATAGGTTGCTGCGGCTCCCAAATCTGTGAGTTGAGTGACGACTGCGGAGCCGTCGTTAATGTCGGTGATGACGACTATCGCGCCCTCATTGGCTAGGCGATGAGCGGTTGCGGCACCTATACCGCTGGCTCCGCCGGTCACGATTGCGACGCGCCCAGTAAAACGCTGCATGACTGCCTCCCCTGTGTGGCTATTCGCCACCTATATCTATCCGATACGCCTGGTGGAACACCTCATCGGCGGCGCCTTGATGCCCACGGAGGCGGTCAACCAATGCACTGACCAAGGCAATGGCCTCTTCGGCAGAGTCCGGATCGCCGGAAATCTCGCCCACTCGCTGTCGTGTGTCGCGAATGCTGGTGGAGAGTCGATCGTGCTCGATCTCAAGGTGCGCAACGGCCGGAGCGACGCGTGGCGCATCAGCAAGCACCTGGGAATGAAAGCCGCCTGGGCCCTCCACATCCGCCCGGTGCAGGGCCAGCGCATCATCAAGGAGGTCTAACTCATGCACGAGCGCCACCCACCACAAGGCTGAGCGCTCCTCGGCGGCTAGTTGCGCATCGATGCGATCAAGGTCGGCCACACTCATCGGCGTCTTCATGCCAGGCGCACTGCTGTCCATCAGGCGACCTTTCTCCCATATGCGACCGGTTAGGTCGACGCGGCGTGAGGGCAGGGTGACGCCCCTGTGCTGATTCAACCCCGCAGACTGTCCCATCGTCTACCCGGGACGGTGTTGAGTTGCGTCGCTCTTGTCGCGTTCTTGTCGCAGATCGCGACCTGGTTGCGGTCAGGTCGCTCGGGGGTGACGTGCGCCACAACCCGTAGTGTCCAGCGCGTGTCATCTTTCCCCGCCCGCCCGGCGTACCTGTCGGGAACACCCGGTCGCCGCCTAGCTCTCTATGCAACGGTCGGTTCTTTGGGTCGAGCCGCCACGAGTGGTCTGCCCTCTGCCCTGGTGCTAGCGGTCATCAGCATCGGGAGCAGTGCGGCTGAGGGCGCGGTGCTGGTGGCGGCGCTAACCGCCGTCGCTGGTCTGGCTGGCCCGCTGACGGGCGCGCTGATTGACCGGCTTGAGTTTCCTCGACGCGGGTACGGCATTGGCTTGATAATTCTGATTGGTTCAACCCTTGCCTTTGCTATCGGAATCGGCACCTGGCCGCAGGTGTTCTTAGTGGGTGTCGCGGCGGTGGCTGGCCTGGCGCAGCCGGTGTTTACTGGCGCGTGGAGCGCACAGGTGCGCCGAGTTGTGCCGGACATGCCGATCGCGCGTGTGTACGCGATTGATGTAGGCACCTACACCGTCGCTGAGATTGCTGGCCCCGCATTAGTGGGCATCGCATTTGTTGTCGATTCAGCGGTGCCTGGTGCAGCGTCTGTTGAGGTGGTGCTGGTTTTGTATGTGTTGGCCGCGGTGTTCTTGCCGCTGGTGCCGATACCGCGACGGTCGCTCACCCATCAGTCTCCGATCGAGCCAATAGGCCGCACCCTGCGCCAGCTGAAGATTCTGTGGTCGTCGCGATCATTGCGACGCAATACATTTATCGGCACTGTCAGCTTTGGCGCCTTTGGCTTCATTGTGATTGGATCGCCACTTCTGGGAGAAGACCTGGCCGGAGACGCGGGATTTGGTGCGTTGCTCCTGGCGGTCATTGCACTGGGATCGCTGCTGGGGACCATCATTATCGCGCGCACCCCGATCACGAAGCTAGGGCCGGGGACGGTCGCAATCGTTGCCACGTTGGTGCTCGCCGTAGTGCTATTTAGTATCTCGTTGTCGCCATCGATGGTTATCGCATTTACCCTGGGCTTCGTCTTCGGTGTGGTTCAAGCCCCGCAGATCACCGGGGTATTTCAAGTACGCGATCGCGAAGCACCCACGCAGGCCCGGAGTCTGGTGTTTGTAGGTGCAGCATCGCTGCGTACGGGTGCATTCGCAATCGGTTCGCTCACGGCCGGCGCCCTGGCAGACTCGGGGTGGCGCACGCTCTTTCTAGCTGCGGCACTCACCCAACTGGCGTCTGTTGCGCTCGCCATACTGTTCTCTGGGACTCGAAACGACAAAGGGGCGAAATCGTGATCGATGCAAATCGGCTTCAGGTGCTACTCACCGACGAACGAACCGCCTACCGTGATCGCACGCCTGCTTCGCGGGCGCTGTTCACCTCGGCCGATCACCTCCTCGGGCGGGTGCCGATGACCTGGATGAATAAGTGGTCGGGCGGGTATCCGCTGTATTTGGCAACGGCTCACGGAAATCGCGTTACCGACGTGGACGGCAACGAGTACATCGACTTCGCACTCGGCGACACGGGAGCCATGGCCGGTCATTCGCCAGCGGCCACGATCGCCGGGGTGACTCAACGCATCAGTGAACTGGGGGGCATCACCACGATGATGCCGACCGCCGATGCCGAATGGGTTGCGGCCGATCTCTCGCGTCGATTCCGTTTGCCACTGTGGTCTTTCACCCTGACCGCAACCGATGCCAATCGCTGGGCGCTTCGGCTGGCTCGGATGATCACGGGCCGACCCAAGGTGCTGGCCTTTTCGTATTGCTATCACGGCAGTGTCGATGAGACCTTCGTGATTAGCGGCGATGATGGGC
>JAFMCH010000061.1 GCA_017857875.1 Actinomycetota bacterium
TGTGCCCGAAGTTCACGAAGGTCCTCATGGGATCGACACGGTTGCTCGACGTACTGCAATCGGTAGGCGGCCAGCCGGCGTAGGGCGCGCTGAGCCGTAGGCAGATCCCAGCCCCCGTTGGCATCGAGCCGCAGTTGAACCTTGGCTGAACTACCCGTTGAGAGCATGGCGCTATCGGCAGCATCGCGCACCGAAACCACCCGGGATTCGTCGTCGGCCAAAGTTTCACCAGCGGCGGCTACTTTGATTTTTATTGTGCTGCAACCGTGGTCGAGAACGGCTGTACGCGCCATTTCGGCTGCTTGAGTTGCCGAAACAGCAGGAATGATGGCGTTTACCGGGATCCGTTGACGTAGCGGGGTCGGCCAGGTACCAAAGGCCGACTCGACAGCGCAGGCTAGCCATCGCGCAGCTTGCTCCGGTGTGTAATCAGCAAAGGGCGCAAACTCACCCCACCCTGATGGACCTCGCAGTAATACACCCTCACGTTCGGTCAGGGCGCGAAAAGGACGAGTCAGAGGAAGCGAGTAAGGAACGGCGTCATGCAAGACATCAGCTATGCGGACATCCACGACGACTACAACTCTTCTGCCAGGCCGAGTTACGGACGCTTCGGAAAACGACTGAAGTCTGGGCGGGTCTTGTTCGCGTACGCATCGCGACCCTCCTGAGCCTCCTCGGACATGTAGAACAACAAGGTGGCATCCCCGGCAAGTTGCTGTATCCCGGCGAGACCATCATCAGCGGCGTTATGCGAAGCCTTCAGCATTCGCAGTGCAATCGGGGATAACGTCAGCATGCGCTTGGCCCATTCGACCGTGTGCTTTTCCAGATCGACCAGGGGCACGACGGCATTGGCCAGCCCCCAGTCGTAAGCCTGCTCAGCGCCGTACTGGTCACACAGGAGCCATACCTCGCGCGATCTCTTCTGCCCTATCGTGCGGGCCAGCAGACCAGAGCCATAACCACCATCAAATGAACCCACCATCGGGCCCGTTTGCCCAAAGCGCGCATTATTGGCAGCCACCGTGAGGTCACAGACAACGTGTAAAACGTGTCCCCCACCAATCGCGTAGCCGGCCACCATCGCAATCACAGGTTTTGGGGTCCGGCGAATTTGAATCTGTAGATCAAGCACATTCAGGCGGCCGATTCCCTTGCTGGCTACCTCGTCATCGCCGATATACCCGTCGTCACCCCGAATCATTTGATCACCGCCGCTGCAAAAAGCCCAGTCGCCCTGCCCGGTCAAGATGATGACGCCGATCGAGGCATCATCACGAGCGCGATTCATGGCATCGGCTAGTTCGAAGAGGGTCTGCGGGCGAAAAGCATTGCGCTTGGCCGGCCGATTGATCGTGAGTTTTGCGATACCGGCTGCATCACCCGTGGACACCTCGAAGCGAATATCTGAGTATTCACCCACCGACACCCACTCGCAGCCAGGTTCGATGCTGGAGTGTGCCGGATCGGTGAATGCCGGACTGGTTTCGGCAACGACCGGAGCAAGGTGGTACCTAGTCCGCGAGTCGAACCCGTCGGGTGCCTGGGAATCGATCATTGTGCGTCGCCGCTCCTTACCTAGGGACCTGTGCGGGCGAAACTCCGCACAGGATGCGCACCCCAACTTAGTCAGGCCTACGCTGCCTGGCATGTCCGGATCTACGCTCGACCCCTTGACCGTTGCGATTATCGAACCCGGGGTGGCAGGCGCTGAGGCTATGGCGGGTGTGCTGGAGCGGATACTCAACGATGACCGCCCAGGCGGCGCACGCGCCTACGCGGCTGTTTCGCCAGATCGCGACGTCGAAGAACTCCTGTCACCGGCCGTGCCGCTGGAGGACCCGGATACCGCCCTGATCCTACTGACCAGCGGATCTACGGCCGACCCAAAGGGAGTCTGCCTCAGCCGCGCCAACCTCCTCGCCGCCGCGGTCGCCGTTGAGAAGCGGCACGCCGATGTCGCAACGGCCCCACGCATTTTGGCTCTCCCGGCAACGTCTGCCGCGGGGGTCGGCGTGTTGACGAGGGCGTTGATCGCCCAAGCACCGGTTCTGACTTTGCCTAGCATCGCCGGCGCCTCACGATTTTCCACGCACATGTTTCGCGAGATCGTCGCTCCATGTCTATCGGCCAGCCCAGTGGTCTCGTTGGTGCCCACGCAGTTGGCCATGCTGATGCAAGACCCCGACACCAGGATGATGCTGCCGCGATTAGGCCGGATTTTGCTCGGGGGTGCGCCTGCCCCTGGCAACCTTCTGACCGCCGCGGCTGAACTGAATATCGACGTGTGTGTGACCTACGGCATGACCGAAACCTGCGGAGGATGCGTACACGATGGGTATCCGCTCGAGGGCGTGGCGTGCTCCGTCAATAGTGCTGGCGTCATCGTTATCGACGGACCAATGGTCGGTCTCGGATATCGACTGAGGCCAACGTTGACCGCGGCAAGCTTCACCCCCGAGGGCTTCGTCACCGGCGATCGCGGCCGGTTCAGCAACGGAAGACTGGAAATTATCGATCGGATTGATGACGTCATCCAGGTTCGTGGCAACAACGTGTCACTTCCGGCGATCGATCAGCTACTTCTGACCGCCCTTGATACCTCGCGCTCGGTGACACATGCAGTCGCTGTGGGCGTGCCCGACGACGTCGAGGGTCATCAGATCCAAGCCTTGGTGATTGCCGATCAATCCCTCACCACTGACGATCTCGACCAGATGCGCGCAATTATCCGCCAGCACCTCGGTTCAGCCGCCGTTCCCCGCGTGATCACACAGGTGGCTGACATACCCGTCTTGGCTAATGGCAAGATCGACCGGCTAGCCGTCGTGCGAGATCTCGCACCGGGTTTCTGACCACGGGCAGGAACCACGCGCCAGCACCGCGCGCACTTCGCGCCACAGCGAAAGGGACATCGGTCATGGCCACGGTCGGAGAATGGGTCTCCGGGGCTCGACCGCGCACCCTGGGTGCAGCGGTCGCGCCCGTTGCTGTGGGCACCGGCGTGGCCGCGTTCGAGGACTCAGCCGTACCGCTACGAGCCCTGTTGGCGCTGCTGGTGGCTGTGTTCTTGCAGGTCGGCGTGAACTACGCCAACGACTACAGCGATGGAATTCGCGGCACCGATCGTGGCCGCGTTGGCCCCGTTCGATTGGTGGGCCAAGGCTTGGCTGCGCCCGAGCGGGTCAAGTTTGCCGCGCTCCTAGCCTTTGGGGCAGGTGCACTGAGCGGCCTGGTTTTGGTGACGCTCGTCGGCCAGTGGTGGCTGCTGCTCGTTGGTGGAGCCAGTCTGGCCGCCGGCTGGTTGTACACCGGTGGGCCACGGCCTTACGGGTATTTGGGCCTGGGCGAAGTTTTCGTATTCGTCTTCTTCGGCGTCGTTCCGGTTCTGGGCACCACATACGTGCAAACCCTCGACTTCCCTGCGACAGCCTGGTGGGGAGCCATAGGAGTCGGCGCCCTGGCCTGCGCGGTCTTGGTCGCCAATAACCTTCGCGACATTCCCACCGATGCCAGCAGCGGCAAACTGACCGTGGCCGTGCGACTTGGCGACCGGCGGACTCGCTGGTTATTCAGCTGCCTGCTGGTGTTGGCCTACGCGGCCGTCGTTCCAATCGCTACCGGTCTCGGCGACGGTGTCACCCCCGCATGGCTGGCATATTTGTCGATCCCACTAGCCGCGCGAGCGGGGCTCCTGGTCGCCGATGGGGCCCGGGGACGAGATCTCGTCGGGGTCTTGCAGCTGACCGGCCTGACCACTGTCGTCTACGGCGTCTTGCTGGGTCTTGGCCTCGCGCTGGGCGGCTAGCGCATCAAGCAGGTCGTCCTCAGCAGTCTTGCTTTTCTCGATGCGCTCGTCGATCCGCGCGAATACCTTCGATACCGACACGCTGGCTTGGTCCCGCGATCGATCCAGCAGGAAAAATCCGACCACCCCGGAAACGACCAGGGCCACCGCCACGGCCACTAACCCGCGCATCGGCGTGAGCAACTGCACGAGAAACCAGGCGACGATGAGCAGCCCCAATCTCAGTACCGTGTAGACCACGAAACCACGCACAAGACCACGCTAGGCGAGAACATGTCAGTCCGCCGGACCGGGGTTAGGCTTAGGTGCTGCGGGTGGGTCGCTGGTTTAGGGCCCGAGCAGTTCGTGGAGAGTGTCTGTACCGGGGTCGGCGATGGTCGGCGCACCCCAACCGGCCCAAAGGGGTCCAGATAGGGAGGTTCGGCCGTGCTGCGCGTTGCTGGCGTACTCCTGGGCTTGGCCCTATACATCTGGTTCATCGTGGATGTGGTGCGCTCATCCCGGGTGAGCGTGCGCACCCTGCCGAAGTTCGTGTGGCTACTGATCGTGGTCATCCTGCCGCTGCTTGGCGGCGTGCTCTGGCTGATCGCCGGGCGCCCGCGCGGTGACCGACCACGCTTTGGCCGCCGGAAGTCATCACCACTGGCACCCGACGATGATCCGAACTTCCTGCGCGAAATTGATCAAGCAACGTGGAGTGAACGTATGCGCCGACGCCGAGACGGCGGCGCTGATGCTGCCTCGACCTAGAGCTCGTTATACGCCCGCGTAGGAGTGCAGGCTGTTGACGAACAGATTCACGCCGAAATAGTTGATCAGGAACGACACCCAGCCCAGGAGCGCAATGTAGGCAGCACGTCGGCCACGCCAGCCGGCCGTTGCTCGGGCATGTAGGTAGCCGGCATAGATCACCCAGGTGATGAACGCCCACGTCTCTTTCGGATCCCATCCCCAATACCGCCCCCAGGCATTCTCAGCCCAGATGGCACCGGCAATGACCGCAAAGGTCCATAGCGGGAACGCGAACGCGAGGATCCGATAGGTCATCATGTCGAGCTTGCTCGCGGTCGGGAGTTTGGCCACGCTGCCCGTCACAGAGTTCTTACGCTCGGCACGCTCGCGCCAAAGGTATAACCCTGCCATCGCCGCCGCGACGGTAAATGCGCCACCGCAAACGGCTGCCGCCGATACGTGAATAATCAGCCACCAAGACTTCAACGCCGGCACAAGCTGGGCCGCTTCGGTGTAGAGCACGGTGACGGCTAGGCCGAGAGTGAGCAAGGTCGCACCGGTCACGAGAAGGCCCAAGAATCGCAGATCGCGACGAGTTGACCAGATCAGGTAGACGCCCAAAATCGCAACAGCAGAGGACAGCGAGTACTCGTACATGTTGCCCCAGGGCACCCGACCGGCCCACACCCCGCGCAGCGTCGTACCGAGCAACAACAACCCAAAAGCCAGCCAAGCCAGAGCAAGGCCAATATTGCCCGCGCGCCGACCGCGTGGATCATCGATGACCTCAGCCACCGGCGACGCGACCGGCTCGTTGCCACCGGCGCCCACGGCCACGGCAATGGGCATCGCGGTGGTTACCGTCGCCGAGCGCTGTGTACCTCGCGTGCCCCGGGCGGAGAAGTTCACGGCAAAGGCCACCATCGACAACGTCAACACGACCATCGAGGCGTAGACCGCAGCGTTACTCCACTCGGCGAGACTTGCTGAAGTCATCTGGCACCACCTTCTGCGGTGGCTTGCACCGCGTTGACATCATCTGCGAGGTCGGCTTCATCATGACGGGCTAGGGCGGCAATCTCAACAACGGTCGCCCCGGAATCTGTCTGACTCGTGCGCACCCACACCCGTCGTCGCTTCACAAAAAGCGAAAGCATCAAGCCGACGAGGGCCACGCCGGCAGCGATCAGGGCTGGCTCTTTGCCGGGATCGTGCGCAATCTGGAATGAGGCCCAACGCTGCACATCGACGAATTCGATCGAGCCAACCCCGTCTGGCAAATCCCACACATCGCCCGGTCGCATGGCCTCGAGGCCAATTTGCGTCATCGTTTCGGTATCTAGTCGGTACACGCTCTGGGGAACACCGTTGTCTAGACCAAGATCTCCAATCCAGGCCGAGACGAACATCGCGGGGTCATCGGCGTCGGGGAAGACAGAATGCGGCCCACGCACGTTGTCGACGGCAGCTGTGGGCAAGAAGAGGGATTGAAAACCTAGTTGCGGCAATGCATCAGGGGCTTTGATCACGCCGATTGATGTTTGATTACCATCCTGGGGCAACACGATCGATGCGTCGTCATACACCGCGCGGCCCTCGGCGTCACGCACGATCATGCGGGGTGCATAGCCGTGACCAACGAGAAAAACCTTTGCCCCATCGAGAGATAGAGGCTCATTGACGCGAATAACATCGGTGAACTCCTCCTCCCCCGGTGCAGGCTGCACGATGACGTCGGCTTCGAAAAGCAGGGGCGAGCCGCGCTGAGATTCGTCGCGCTCAAACTCGACTTTGAAGTCGGTCAGGGTGATGGAAAACGGATCCAGCGCATCCCCAGAAACCAACCGCCCACCGCCCCACGCGTCGTATTGCGTGAGGGTATTGGAAAATCCGCCCCCCTCACGCACGATCACGTTGCCGCGCCACCCGAAAATCGCGCCGTAGCTGATAGCCAACAGCAAGAAAATCAGGGCGGCATGGAAGAGCAGGTTGCCGGTCTCGCGTGAGTATCCCTTTTCGGCCGCGACCCAGCCACCGTGTTCGTTGTCGCCGCGTGACACGCGCCAGCGCCGCGACTTCAGATCGCTGGCTACCGCGTCTAGCGTGACCGTCGACTGCCCGGCCGTTGACAGGTCGGAGTCAGTGGACAGTTCAAAGCGTCGGTACTCTGCCAGGCGCTCCAGCCGACGGGGCGCAGGCGGTGGATTGGTCCGAAGCGCGCGAATGTGATGCATCGTTCGGGGCAAGACGCAGCCGATCACCGAGATGAACAGCAGTAGGTAGATGGCGGCAAACCACGGCGCAGCGTAGACGTCGAAGAAGCCGAGCCGATCCAAAACCGGACCCCAGGTGGGAGCGTTGTCGATCCACTCTTGAACGAGAACCGGGTCGGTACCTCGTTGGGGCAGCACCGAGCCAGGGATCGCAGCGATCGCCAGGCAAAACAGCAAGATGAGGGCCGTGCGCATGCTGGTCAATTGGCGCCACATCCACCGCAGGAACCCCCCGGCACCCAGGGGTGGCGGGGTTGGCGTCACCGACGTCTGTGGGTCGGCGGGAGGACTCAGCGGAGGCGAGGACATGACCATCTCAGTCTCACCCATGATGCCCAGGCGCGCTCATTCAGGTCCGGCTAGATCGGGGTTTCGAAGCCCGGAATCCAGACCCGCAGCCAGATTGTGAACTGTGTCCAGATTCCGGTCACCAAGAGCACACCGATGAGCACGAGAAGAGCCCCACCGGCCCGCATGATTACCCCGTAGTGCCGCTTAACCCAGTCCAACGTGCCCGCGGCCTGGCGAAAGGCCAGCCCGAGCACGATGAAGGGTAGCCCCAGTCCCAGGCAGTAGATGAAGGCGAGGAATGCCCCCCGCGCCGCGCTGGCTTCGGTGAACGCCAATCCCTGGACGGCGGTCAGGGTCGGGCCAATACACGGTGTCCAGCCCAATCCGAACAAGATTCCCAGCAGTGGTGCGCTCCACACCCCGAAGGCCGGCATCCGATGGACCCGCCATTCGCGCTGCAGTCCTGGCATCCATCGATCCAATAAGCCCATGAATGCAAGCCCGAGCAGGATGACGACCACACCAAGGATCCGCGTGATGACGTCGGCGTACTGCAACAACAGCGCGCCCAACCCGCCAAAGAAGGCGCCGAAGGAGACGAAAACCAAAGAAAAACCGAGCACAAACAGCACACTGCCGGCTAGCACGCGGCTTCGAATGGCCGTCTGCGTCTTGGTGTTTCCCGTTCCGTTCTGGGCTTGCTCGCCGGCTAGTTCTGCACCGGTAAGCCCGGTGATATACGACAGGTATCCAGGAGCTAGCGGCAATACGCACGGACTCAGGAAGGACACCAGACCGGCCGCAAAAGCTAGCGGAATGGCAATAAGCATGCTGCCATCGACGATGGTCTGCGTGATGCCGCTCATTGCCCGGTGCTATTCGCTCGTCGGGCCTAGGAGTGGCTCGATCAAACCTCGCAGCGACGAAGCAGACACGGCCCCCAGCGCCCTACCTGCGACACGTCCTTCGCGGTCAATGACAAGGGTGGACGGGATCGCCTGAGGGGGCAAAGTGTCAGAAAAAAGCAGTTGAAGGCGGCCATCGGTATCAATGATGTTGGGATACGTCACTCCATACCGTTCGATAAACGCAAGTGCAGCAGCCTCGGTGTCGCGAGTGTCTAGTCCAACAAACTGAACTCCTTGATCGGCAAACTCAAGCCAGATCTCTTCTAGCACAGGGGCTTCAGCTCGACATGGAGCACACCATGATGCCCACACATTGATCACGAGGACCTCACCTGCGGTGTCGGCTGAACGCCAGGTGCCACCCCCTAGAAGCTCACCTTCCCAGGTTGGGGCCGGCGAGCGAGCTGACTCATCGAGAAGCACGAGCGAGCCATCACCTGCCACGAAGCCAGCGTCACCGGACGCGGTTGCAGATCCGCACGCGCCAAGCACGATCATCGCGAGAACTGCCAGACTGGAGACCAGCCCGGCTCTCATCCGGTGTGCGGGGTGAAGCAACACAGCCTGTTGCCTAATCATGCGCCCCGACCCGGCGAAGCACCGGCAATCAGATCGCGAGCAGGCTCGGTGTAGGTGATTGACGTGAGATCGTCGTCGGTAAATCTAAGAGAGGTCAGTGAAGCCAAACCACACTGGCGCTTTCGCGGGTCATGCCAGTAGCGGCGCTGCTCTGCGTTAAGTCGAGCGATCCAGATAGGTAGTTGATGACTGACGAGCACGATTTCTTTGCCGGGAGCCAGCTGCTTGGCGGCAATGATGCTTGAACGCATGCGGCGGGCCAATTGCTCATAGGGCTCACCCCACGAGGGAGTAAAGGGGTTCCACAGGTGGCGCCAGGAGGATGGGGACCGCAGCACGCCGTCGCCGACCCCAACGCGTTGGCCCTCAAAGGTGTTGCCCGCCTCAATCAGCCGCTCATCCACGCCGACCTCAAGACCGTGCAGCGCGGCGATCGGTGCTGCCGTTTCCTGCGCGCGATCAAGGGGAGATGCCGTGACCACAGCAATCTCCCGGTTGGCAAGCACGTCCGCGGCACGCTGGGCCATGAGGTGACCGCGTTCTGACAGGTGATAGTCGGGCAGGCGTCCATACAAGACACCCTCGGGGTTGTGAACCTCACCGTGCCTGAGTAGATGGACCGTTGTAAATGCGCTCACCGTGACACTCTACGTTGCGCTAATGCCTCGCGCCCGAATGCGTCAGGTCGTTCGACGACGAGCGGCAGCACGCTTGCGACTTGGCCGCCAGGTGCCTTCACCCTTTTCGATCGATGCCTGACGCAGAGTTTCACCGTGATCTGCCAGCGCCTCGGCCAGCGACTCATAGGTGGCCTCCGGGGCCAACACATCGACGCGCAAACCGTGTTCTTGAGCAGCCGCGGCGGTAGCCGGGCCGATACACGCCACAACGGTCGTCGTGTGCGGTTTTCCGGCAATTCCGACGAGATTACGAACGGTGCTGCTCGAGGTGAAGAGCACCGCGTCAAAACCACCGGTCTTGATCGCCTCGCGAGTCGGTGCGGGCGGGGGTGCAGCTCGCACGGTTCGGTAGGCGGTCACGTCTTCGATTTCCCAGCCCAACTCGACGAGTCCGGCCGCCAGGTTCTCCGTCGCAATATCCGCACGCGGCAGGAACACTCGGTTGATCGGATCCATCAGATCGTCATAGGGAGGCCAGACATCCAAAAGCGCGGCCGTGGTGTCATCTCCGGTCGGCACCAGATCGGGACGAACGCCAAAGGTGATCAGCGCCTGGATGGTGTCGGGGCCAACGGCTGCCACCTTGAGGCCGGCGAATGAGCGCGCATCGAGTCCGTACTCCTGGAGCTTCTCGCGAACAGCGCGCACGGCATTGACACTGGTGAATCCGATCCATTCGTATCGACCGGATACCAAGCCGTGAACGGCACGTTCCATTTGCTGAGGTGTGCGTGGTGGCTCGACTGAAATCGTCGGAACCTCACTGGGAATTGCGCCCGAACGGATGAGCCGCTCCAGCAGGTCATCGGAGCGCTCCTGAGTGCGAGGCACCAATACCTGCCAGCCAAACAGTGGCTTGGTTTCAAACCAGGACATTCGATCACGTTGGGAAACAACGTCGCCGACAACAACCATGCCGGGCCCGGCTTGCTTGGCTGCTTTAATTGCCGCCGGCAGGTCGGCGAGCGTGGATGCAATTGATCGCTGTTCTACGGTCGTTCCACCGCGGGTGATCACAATGGGGGTCGATGGTTTGCGTCCGGCATCAAGCAATCGCGCCGCGATATCGGCAGCCTCATCCGCACCATCCAAGAAGGCAACCGTGACGCCATCTTGCGCGAGTGCTGACCAATCCACCTTGTCGTGCATCGCAGTCAAAACGTGCACCTGAGACGTTGCGCGATCAACGAGACCGAAGCCGGCGTAGGCGGCTGTTCCGGTCAGGGTGCTGACGCCAGGTGCGACCTCGAAAGGCACGCGAGCCTTGCGCAGGGCAGCAGACTCAAGGGCCGCGGCACCATCAAGAAATGGATCGCCCGCCATCAACCGCACGACCCGATGCCCCTGGCGGAATGCGTCAACCGCGAGTTTGGCTCGCCGGGCCGGATCGAGGGGAACCCCGTCACCGTCCACCGCAACCGTGACGGTCGCCTCGGATGACACGTGATCGCCGATGACGTCTACCGCGTCAGCATCAACCACAACCGTGTCGGCAGCATTGAGCAAGGACACCGCACGCAGTGTCAATAACTCCGGATCTCCCGGCCCGGCCGCCACAAGGGCGAGTTGGCCAACTTTTTTCTTGGTGCGCGCTGCACTCACAGGTTTCGGGTCTCCTCGACAACGGGAGGTAACAGGACGGGAACAAGCGATGGACGTTGGTCACAAAAAATCCAGGTGGACCGGTGGACAGAGTAGACATATGTAGCCAAATAGACAAAATTGAACGGACGGAATCGTTCGTTTATCGGACGGATGCTCGCATCTACGCGGACTTAATCGTCACCGCGCACCAACAACGCTGACCTCAACCCGCCCTCGTCAACCCGCCATGCTGCATGCTCAGACCCGTCCACCAGCACGACCGGCACCAGGTCGCTGTACCGATCAGCTAACCGGGGGTTTCCGCGGATTGACTCCTCACGCCAACCCACATCAACCGCCTGGCACACACGAGCAACGATCTCCCGAGCGTCATCGCACAGGTGGCACCCGGGGGAGGTCACTAGCACCACGCGCGGCTGGCCAGGGACCTCATCGTTCATGGGCCAAGTCTGGCACCCGCGGCTCGCTGTCCGTCACATACGCTGGTCAGGTGATCAACAGCCAGGCCTCCGATCCCCACACGATTGATGCAGGAGGCGCAGCCCCGGGCATGCTCGGGGCCTACCGCACCGCCGGCGAGGCCGCCGCAGCGGCGACCGATGTTCTCGCGCAGACCATGCGTGGTAAATCCGATCCGACGGGTGCTGCATTTTTCGATGTCGACAACACCTTGATGAAAGGCGCAAGCATCTTTCATTTCGCGGCCGGGCTGGCTCGCCGCAGGTTTTTCTCCAGCAGCGAACTGGTCGGGTTCGCCGCGAAGCAATTGAAGTTTGTGCTCAGTGGTTCGGAGGACCCCGAGGACATGGCCTCAGCGACAGAGGCCGCACTGTCATTCGTGCAGGGACGCTCGGTTCACGAACTGATCGATCTTGGTCAGGAGGTGTTTACCGATTCAATCGTCGACAAGTTGATCCCGGGCACTCTCGCCCTGGCCCAAGGTCATCTTGATGCCGGGCAACGAGTGTGGTTGGTCACCGCCACCCCGGTCGAGCTTGCCACCATAATTTCGTCTCACCTGGGCTTGACCGGAGCACTAGGCACCGTGTCTGAGGTCGTCGACGGCATCTATACCGGGCACCTGGTCGGATCGCCCTTGCACGGCGTTGCCAAAGCCGAAGCGATCCGCGCGCTTGCCGAACGCGAGGACCTTGATCTGTCGCGTTGTTCGGCCTACTCAGACTCTGCCAACGACATTCCCATGTTGAGCAGCGTTGGGCACCCTTTTGCCATCAACCCCGATGGCACGCTGCGCAACCACGCCCGAGCCAATGATTGGCCGATCCGTGATTTCAGGCGACGAGCACATGTACGCAAGGCCGCGCCAGGATTTGCCGCCGGTGCGGGCATCGCGGCGGGGATTTCACTCGGCTATGCCGCCGGCCGGCTCTCCCGGCGCTAGTTCCTCCCGCGCTCAGATGGCCCAAGGTAGGGACAAGGTAAGAAACGGTTGCCGCTGCCTAGCCAAAAACTGATGGTCGATCAACGAGTAATCGGTAGAGCGTCTGCTGGATCGTCTCGCGCACGCGATCGGTCATTTCCAGAATCAACATTGGGTCATCAGCGGCCCCAGCACCGAGATCGGCCGTGGGAATCGGCTCATCGAAGGCAATCGTCCATTTACTCGGTAGAGGAACGAAGCCGAGCGGACCAAGCCACGGAAACGTAGGCGTCACCGGGAAGTAGGGCAGCCCCAACACCCGCGCCAAGATAGGTACGTTGCCGATTTTCGGATACGACTCTTCAGCACCAATGATCGCCGTGGGAATGATCGGTGTGCCGGTGCGCACGGCAGCGGCCACAAATCCGCCGCGACCAAAGCGCTGCAATTTATAGCGTTCGGAATACGGCTTTCCGATTCCTTTGAATCCCTCCGGCCACACCCCCACTAGTTCGCCATCAGAAAGCAGTCGCTCGGCGTCAGGCGTACACGCGAGCGTGTGACCGGCCTTACGCGCGATCTCGCTGACAACCGGCATACGAAAAACCAAATCAGCACCGAGCATCCGCAGATGCCGGTGGGCCGGATGATCATCAAGCAGAGCCAACTGGGTCATGATGGCGTCAAGAGGAATGGTGCCCGAGTGGTTGGCTACAACAAGAGCCGCTCCCGTGTCCGGCACATTCTCCAGGCCAACCGCCTCCACCCGAAACCAGTTGCGATACAACGGGCGCATTGGGGCCATCAACACACGGTCAAGCAGTT